>QIEB01000197.1 GCA_003229495.1 Flammeovirgaceae bacterium | reverse complement strand
TCCTTTACTTTTTTCCGATGTAACCCATGCGTATAAGCTAGAACACAAACACGTCGAAAATTATTATGACGACTTTAACCGGGAAGTGCTGCTGCCTCATAAAATGTCCACCTTTGGGCCGGCCCTTACAGTTGGTGACATAAACAATGATGGATTAGATGATTTCTTTATTGGAGGAGCTGCTGGTTTTGACGGGACGGTATATGTCCAAAATGCAGATCAGTCTTTTTCAAAATCGAAGCAAAAGGGCATATCATTAGACAAGGCACAAGAAGATACGGATACGGATGCACTGTTTTTCGATGCGGACCTGGACGGGGACCTGGATTTATACGTTGTAAGTGGCGGCAATGAGTTGCCCCCGGGAGACACCTATTATCAAGACAGATTGTACCTCAACAATGGCAAGGGTTATTTTACCAAGGCACTTAATGTTTTGCCTGAGATCGGATCTAGCGGCGGAGTAGTACGTGCTCATGATTTTGATGAAGATGGAGATATGGACTTATTCGTTGGGGGTAGGCTGGTGCCTGGTCAATATCCAAGACCCGGCCGTAGTTATTTGCTGGAAAATTCCAATGGGAAGTTTAAAAATATAATAGTAGATCATGCCAAAGATTTGGAGTATATCGGCATGGTTACCGATGCCATTTGGTCGGATTTTGACGGAGATGACCTAAAAGATTTGATTGTGGTAGGTGAATGGATGCCCATTACAGTTTTTAAGAACTTCGACGGAAATCTTGAAAAATTGACAGGTGATTCCACTTTGAGTAACAGCGATGGTTGGTGGTTTAGTATAGCCGAAGCTGATGTGAACAAGGATGGTAGGGTGGATTACATTGCTGGAAATTTGGGTCAAAACTATAAATATCAGGCAAACCCTGGCGCACCTTTCAGGCTGTTTTCAAAAGATTTTGATAACAATGGTAACCTGGACATTGTACTAAGTTATTATGAGAATGATACTCTGTATCCATTGCGTGGAAAGCAGTGTTCAACACAACAACTTCCGGGACTAAAAGACAAATTCAAAGATTACAATTCCTTTGGCTTGGCTACCGTGGAGGATGTGTATGGCCCCAATTTATTGAATGATTCCGAGCTATTAGAAGCCAAAACATTTGCCAGCAGTATACTTCTGAATACCGGCGATGGTTTTGAACTAAAGGCTTTACCAAAATTCGCACAAGTTTCAGCGGTGTTTGGAATAATCTATGATGATTTTGACTATGATGGGTTAATGGATATTGTTCTTGCTGGAAACCTTTATGGCTCTGAAGTGGAGACTCCACGCAATGATGCTGGACAAGGACTGTTTTTAAAAGGGGACGGTATGGGTGGATTCACGCCAGTCCGTGGATATAATTCCGGGTTGTATATACTTGGCGACGTAAAAAAACTCCAAGCCATTCGGCTGGGCACAGGATCTACTGTCAAAAAAGGAATAATTGCCGGGGTAAATAGTGGTTGGGTAACTCTGTTCATAAATAACTGATTGTATTAAAGCTACCCATGATCAGAACCGCAATCACCGTAATCTTTATAACCTGTGTGATAATAAGCCTCGCCGTACTACTTTTCGAGGTCCAACACTGATGCTCCGTATTTCACTTTGAATGGGTAAATGAAGACGGAGGGTATACCATGGGAAATATTACTGTATCACCGGAGCAAATACATTAAGAAAATCAATGAATACTTTATTTAGAATTCCGGGTTTTATTGTCACTTCTATCTTCATTATGTGCTGTCATAATTCTGGCAGCCGGCATAGTGATGATGAGGTCACAACTGAGCATCAGGAAAGCAATTGGACACGGGTTGGTCCCGGCGGTGGCGGAAGCACTTTTATACCTACTTTTTCATATTCAAGCACTGACAGGTTCATGCTCAGATGCGACATGACCGGGGCCTATTTGAGCAACGATGGCGGGCTTTCTTATGCCATGGTCAACTTCCCTGGTGGATCACATTCTTTTGCTTATGACCCGCTTGACCCCAATACAGTTCTAATTGGCTCACAAGCGCTAAATAGGTCCTTAAACGGAGGAAAGACATGGAACAGAATATTTCCTGGAAAAGATGAGGTGGTAAGGGAACTTTTTGAAGGTGACCATGCTGACTATAGCATCCTATCCAAAGAGGAATCTCTATACCATGACACTGGTGGGTTAAAAACAGTGCGAAACATAAAAGTGGACCCCAATGATAACAAAAGCATATATTTTAGCATCAACAACTATTTTTTCTACTCCGGTGATGACGGTGTCACTTGGAGTAGAATCAGCTTTGAACAAGACATTGCTTTTATCCATACAAACATTACAGATTTAGTAGGCAAGGTATATGTTTTTACAACCAGCGGTATATATAATGTAGATAAAACTACCTGGGATTACTCTTTTTTTGTTTTCCCTGAACAAATGCAGCCTGGGTTTTCATTTACCGGGGGGACCATAAAGGAAAATGGAGGTACTGTTTTTTATGGCTTGAATAACGACGAGTCCCTTAGGATACATGGGAGCATTTCACCTTCAACGCTTTGGGTATCAAGAGACTTGGGGAAAAGTTGGCAGCAAATTTCTGATGATGTCATAATGAACTCAGAAAATACCATCCCTACTTATTCTAAAATTGCTGCGGCCGAAAACGATGCCGCTAGTATATATGCAGTAACCAGTAGCTATCAGGAAAAAAAAGAAGACGGAACAGTTGCTCATTGGTATGGGACACTGAAATCTGAAGACGCCGGAAAATCATGGCACTGGGTATGGAAGGGCGGTGGTGGTTCCGGTAAATATGCGGTTAAGGACGGAGCAGATGCCTCGAACTTATCAGACGCCTGGGTCCGTGATGCATTCGGCGGAGAATATATAAGGCTCATCGATGTTGGGGTAGCCCCTAATAACGGAGACCTGGCCATAATTACTGACTGGTATCGAACCATGAAAACCATTGATGGCGGAAAAACCTGGAACGAAAAATACAGTGTCCAGCAAGCAGATGGCAGTTACATAAGCCGGGGGCTCGACGTAACTACAGCATACGGCGTACATTTCGATCCGTTTGACAAAGATCATGTAGCCATAAGCTATACTGATATTGGCTATCATCATTCCCAAAACGGCGGGAACAGTTGGTCCAGGTCGACCTCGGGGATTCCCCCAGATTGGCACAACACCTGTTATTGGATGGTTTTTGATCCGAAAATGAAGGACAAGATCTGGTCGGTTTGGTCAGGGTTGCACGATTTTCCAAGAGGTAAAATGACCCGGAATCCCAATTGGAAAGAGTATGGCAGAGGGGGAGTAGCGGTCTCCTTCGATGGCGGAAAATCCTGGAAACCTAGTGTGAAAGGAATGGGTTTTGATACACCTTCAACTTCGATTGTTTTAGATGAAAACTCACCGATTAGCAACAGGACCTTGTATGTGGCGGCCTTTGGCAAGGGAGTGTTTAAATCAATTGATGATGGTCAAACCTGGGAGCTTCGAAACAATGGGATAGAAGGTAGTTTGGCAGCATTCGAACTCACCATTCAGCCAGATGGCACCTTGTTTTTAGTGACTAGTCCTACTCCCCAACACCAAAACGGAGAAAAAGGGCGAGAAGTTCATATGGGAGCTGTGTATAAATCTACTGATGGCGCGAAATTGTGGACAAGACTAAATGTAGGTGATAAAGTGTTATTTCCTAATGGCTTGGCCTATGATCCGGAAAACCTCGACAGGCTTTATCTGGGTGCCTGGGCTGATATCCATCTCAGTGATTTGATTGGTAGGGGGTTGGCCAGGGAGACCGGCGGCAATGAAACGCTTGATCTTGATGGCGGCATCTTCATGTCTGAGGATAAGGGACAGTCTTGGGAGCCAATTTTTGACACAGACCACTATGTATATGACGTAACGGTCGATCCAATACATTCCGGGCGCATCTATTGCAATACATTTGATCAGGGGGCCTATCGCAGTGATGACTATGGAAGGTCATGGAGCAAGATAAAGGGTTATGATTTCCAATGGGGCCATCGAGTGATTGTGGACGAGAACGACATTGAAGAGGTGTTTCTGATTACCTACGGCTCGAGTGTATGGCATGGGAAACCTATAATTGAAAATGCTGAAGTTCAATGAACACTACGGACAAATTACTTATGTTTGCAGCCTCAATTTTACTGGTATCCTGTAATCATATGTCAAATGATCAGGTGGATATTGGTGCGGATGCTATGGTCAACTCCAATGGCAGAAACGACCAATGGGGATTCATAGGACCTGGCGGAGGAGGCGCAATGTATATCCCCGCAATCAATCCTTCAGACCCCAATAATGTATTTGTTAGTTGTGATATGACAGGTTCTTATGTGACCTATGACGGGGGTGAAAGATGGCGGATGTTTAACCTAAGAGGTGTAACTAAATTCTATTCATTTGACAGAAATAACCAGAAAATTATCTATGCTGGCACCTCCGATATGTTATTCAAAAGCCTCGATAAAGGAGTTTCATGGCATACCATATATCCAAACCCGGAAGATATCATTGCCATCCATGCACAAGGTGATCATGCTGATGAAGTAGTGGTAACTAAAGACAGTATAATAACTGTTTTGGAAAAAATGGCGGTGGATCCTGATAATTCACAAAAATTATTCTTGCTGGTCAGAAAGAAGAAAATTGATATTTGGCCTTCCCGCAAAGGCAAAAATCCAAGGTTTTACATGGATATTATGATTTCTGAAGATGGTGGAGGTCAATGGGAAACAATAGATAAGTTAAGGTTTGATTTAGACAATATATTTATTGATCCAACTTCGCCAATAGACAATCGTACTATTTATGTTTCAGGTAAAGATGGACTGGGTATTAAAAGTAACGGCAATTGGAGGAATATAGGTCTACCAGATGGAGCGGGGTCTATTACGCAATTTGTTGATGGTGTTGATACTAAAACTAATCAACATATAATCTATGCTATTTCCGGGCAATCCTATTTCAATCCCACGGGAAATAAGAATGATTCAGGAATTTATATGACTAACAATGGCGGAAAAACATGGGATCGTGTGGATGAATCATTGGTTGGGCCAAAAACAGATGGAGTTGATGGTCCTGAGTTTAGAAGTATTGCTACCAGCTTTTATCACCCTGAAAACATATACCTATCCTATTCCAAGCTGATGTTCGGTAGGGATTCATCTAGTTTCGGAGTTGCCAGAAGCCAGGACTACGGTAAAACCTGGGAGCTGGTTTGGAATGATAGGACCACTCCAGCAAATGACAATCAGCGGGGCGTTTCTTCACCCAACAGGGAACAAGGATGGCTTGACCATCGGTTTGGCCCATGGTGGGGTGAAAATCCCTTTCATATGAATGTAGCAGACAATGATCCAAATATTTGTTTTACTACCGATTTTGGACGCACCATCAAAACATCTGATGGAGGTAATACCTGGCAACAAATATATACTAATAAAATAACGGATAGGGGATGGCAATCCAGGGGACTGCAAGTTACCACCGGTTATATGCTGGCATTCGACCCGTTCAACTCTCTGCATGTTTTCATGGCTGATACTGATACAGGTCTGATGGAGAGCTTTGACGGAGGTACTAGCTGGTCTAGCGCTACTCACAACAATGGAGTGCCTCGAGATTGGGTTAATACAACTTATTGGCTGGTGTTTGATCCTGTTATTAAAGATAAAGTATGGGCAGTAATGAGTAACAACCACGACCTGCCCAGGCCAAAAATGTGGAGGAACATGAATATGTCAGTTTACCAGGGTGGGGTTTTGGTAAGTAAAAATGGTGGAAAAACCTGGGTGCCCATCAGTAAAGATATAGGCGAATCAGCAACCACTCATATTGTCATGGACCCAGAGAGCGACCCTGAGAACAGAACGCTTTACGTGTGTGCCTTTGGGAAAGGGGTTTATAAGTCAGAAGATGGAGGTACATCCTGGCAACAGAAAAATAATGGAATCGAAGGCGACCAGCCTGCTGCCTGGCGTATTACCCAAATACATGGTGGTGAACTAATACTTATTGTTTCCAGGACAAGTGATGATGGTAGCATAGGGAATGAAAAAGATGGTGCATTATACCGGTCCGCAGATGGCGCAGAAACCTGGGTGAAAATGAATTTGCCTGAAGGAGTAAATGGCCCTACCAGTTTGCTGGTCGACCCCAACAACACCAACCGCCTGCATTTATCGGCATGGGGTAGGTATGGGTCAACCGAGTTCTCCCCTAACCGCGGGGGAGGAATTTACCTATCAGAAGACAATGGCACCTCGTGGATTCAGACACTTAAACACGACCAGCATATACATGAAATAACCGTCGATACCCGCAATGGAGTATTTTACGCGTCAGGTTTTAACTCCTCCGCCTACCGCTCCGAAGACCAGGGCCATACCTGGGACCGGATCAAAGGTTATAATTTTAAATGGGGAAAGCGGGTACAACCTGACCCAAAAAACCCAGAAAAAGTTTACATCATCACCTTTGGTGGTGGTGTTTGGCACGGCCCTGCCAAAGGTGACGAATATGCCCTGGAAGATATTGTAACCAGGCAAACATTGTATAAGTAATTATCTTAAACCCTCTATACAAACCCTTTAAATGCCATAATGAAGAACAATAATTACTTTTTGATAAGAGTCTTATTTTCTATTCTTTGCACGCTGCCTGTTTCGTGCCAAAATTCACCTGGTGTAACATCTAATACAGTTGGTGTAATATTAAATACGGCGAATTCTTTAAATGGATATACGCTTTTTGCGGTGCATAATGAAACTTACTTGATAAATAATTGTGGTGAAGTTGTAAACCAGTGGACGAGTAAATACAGTGGAAAATCTGTTTACCTTTTAGAAAATGGAAATTTGTTAAGAGCAGCTGAAATACTCAATCCGGGTAATATCATTATACCGGGTATTGGAGGAAGAATAGAACTATTTGATTGGGCTGGGAATTTACTTTGGGAATATAACTATTCAACTACAATTGCAAGTCAACATCATGATATATTCCCAATGCCCAATGGCAATGTATTGATGCTTGCTGCTACAATTATTAATGAGGCAGAAGCTATTCAAATGGGAAGAAAACTTTTAACACCCCCCTTTATGCAATTGTATAATGAGCAAATACTGGAACTAAAGCCTAAAAATTCAAATGATGCAGATATTGTTTGGGAATGGAATTTCAAAGACCATTTGATCCAGGATTTTGATAAAACTAAAGACAACTATGGAGTGATCAGTGGAAACCCGCAACGCCTTGATGTCAATTTTTTAGGGACTACTTCAGGGGGTGCGAATTGGTTACATATAAACTCTATGCAGTACAATGCAGAATTGGACCAAATAATATTAAGCTCTCGACATATGAATGAAATTTATATCATTGATCATTCAACAACTACTGCCGAAGCGGCAACAGGCTCCGGAGGGACTTATCAAAAAGGAGGCGATATATTATATAGATGGGGAAACCCTATAGTTTATGGGCAAGGAAGGATTGACGATCAATTACTTTTTGGGCAACACACCCCATATTGGATTGAAGAGGGATATGTGGATGCCGGTAAAATCATGTTATTTAATAACGGGACTTACAGATCGCCAGGCTATTCCGAAATTTTTGTAATCACCCCTCCAACCACATCACCCGGAGAGTATGCCTATTCAGCCGATAATTCCTATGGCCCTGATGAGCCTGATCATATCTATACGTCCCCGATACCAACCGATTTTTATTCAGAATTCGTATCAAGTGCTCAGCGGCTTCCAAATGGAAATACACTTATTTGTGAAGGGAAACCTGGTCATTTCTTTGAAATAAATGCAGAAGGTAATATAGTTTGGGAATACATCAATCCGGTGGGCGCCTCAGAAATATTGAGTCAGGGTGATATCCCTGAGAGCACCAGCAATATTGTATTTAGAGCAAAAAAGTATGTAGAAGACTATGCGGCATTTGTGGGAAAGGATATAACCCCAGGGCTACCTATTGAAAAGAACCCTAATTTGGAATCGTGTAAGTAAATACCACCATCAAGTTGATAAAAATAGAAGTAAGGTTATCCTGACAATTAAATTATGAACCAATATATGCTCTTGTTCGCCGGTATCAACTATATCCAATGATTGGTATGGCATTGAATATCATGTATTTGAGCGCTATTAATCAATCAGTTATTAGTAAAATTACCTAAAGATGGCTCATCTATATATTTCCGGAAATTTGAAAATCGGATTCAGAACCCTGTTAGTGTTAATTTTTGACTTTCTGATCCTTCTGGGCTGTATTACTCCGGATAAGTATGCGGATGTAATCCTCTTCAACGGAAAAATCATTAAGGTTGACAGTAATTTTACTATTCAACAGGCATTGGCGGTAAAAGACGGAAAGATATTGGCTGTAGGTAGTAACGATATAATTTCTAAACTGGCAGGGGCTTCCACCAGAAGAATAGACCTCGGCGGGCAGACCGTTATACCGGGAATAAACGAAGGCCATACCCATTCCTTAACTGCCTCGGCGAGCGAGTACTTATCACCTATACCAGATGTTTATTCTATTAAAGAATTACTTAGTTGGATACACAGTGAGGCCGCACAAAAAGACCCGGGAGAATGGATAATCCATCCAAAATTTTTCGCCACCCGGATGCTAGAAATGCGACAACCCACCAAATATGAACTGGATTCTGTGGCGCCCAACCACCCTGTTTTCCTCAATGGAAGTTTTGGAGGCATGGTAAATTCAAAGGCTTTCCAAATTTCCGGAATAACCAATGATACCGGGCAACCGGGAATACTTAAAGATAAGCAAGGCAGGGCAACAGGTATTATTCGAAGTTCAGCTTTTGATTTGCTCGCCTTGCCTGAAAACAGCAATCTGGGTGAAGCACAGCAATTAAAATTATTAAAAGAGATGCTTCAGTTGTACAATAGTGTGGGTATTACCTCAATTTGTGCTGGTAGTGGTACCCCTGAAGACATTAAATGGTACAGAAAATTACAGGAAACAGGAGATTTAACCGTCAGGGTTTTTCAGAACCTATATGTTCCTTTTGACCCCCATGCTGCTCCGGATGAAATACATACTTCGCTGGCTGAATTTGACCATAAAACCGGTAAAGGTGATGATAGGGGCATTAAAAGTCCTGATTGATGGGGGTGTCCTTACTGGAACAGCGTATTTGCGCGAACCTTGGGGAGAAGGAGCTAAAGAAATATATGGCATTACTGACCCCAATTACCGTGGTATTCTAAACTTAAATAAAGAAGAACTGATTCGCATTATTACCGCAGCTAATGAGTTTGGATGGAAGTTTACCGCCCATGTTACCGGCGGCGGAGGAGTAGATGTGTTACTATCCGCTTTAGAGGAGGTGGATAAAGTAAGTCCGATTAGCAGCAAAAGATTTTCCGTAATCCATGGGAATTTCTATACTCCGGAGGCTATTACCAAAATGGCGGCTATGGGTGTTTATGCTGATATGCAACCGGCCTGGTTCTTTAAAGATGCTGATCTCCTAAACCAGGTGCTAGGTGAAGAAAGAATGAATACATTCCATCCTTATAAATCTTTGATGGGGGCAGGTATAATGGTCAATGGTGGTTCTGACCACATGGTTAAGCTTGACTCTTATACCTCAATCAATCCATACAATCCTTTTGTTGCCATGTGGTCTGTGGTAACCAGAAAGACCGAAAGGGGCTCTGTATATGCACCTCACGAAGCCATTAGCAGGGAGCAGGCTTTAAAAATGTATACCATTAACAATGCGTATGCTTCATTTGAAGAGGATATTAAAGGCTCACTAGAGCCTGGAAAACTGGCGGACCTGGTAGTGTTATCCGAAGATATCCTAACTTGTCCGGAAGAAAACATTAAGAACATAAAAGCATTGTTGACCATGGTTGACGGTAAAGTGGTTTATGAAGCTAATAAGTGATCCTAATATTTTGGACATTCGAATGAGATGAAATATATCCAGGTCTTCTTGCTAACTTTATCCGTTTTATTCTTTTCATGTCATAAGCGGAAGTATACTAATCAGGAGGTTGACAATCCGGTTTATAAACCTAATACCTTATTTCAATCATCGGAAGACCTGAGCTCGCCAAAGTTCCAACACCTGATCACGAAGTATCAGCTGGACACTATTTTTCATGGGGAGACAGATGAACTTAAAAGAGTGTTGCTCCTTAGAAACTGGATCAGAACAGTAGTCGAAGTTGAAAACAATGGGTCTCCATACCCTGGAGGGGGATATGCAGAAGGGATTCTTGATGCTGCTTTGGAGGGACAGGGATTTCACTGTGGTCATTTTATGAAAGTTCAAAATGGCATCTTGAATGCCTACGGTTATGTTAGCAGAACCTTAGGTTCCGGACCGGGAGAAAAGGATGGTAGCGATTGGCATCATGGCATCAATGAGGTCTGGCTTAACGATTATAATAAGTGGTTTTTATCTGACACAAAATATGATCATCACTATGAAAAGGACAATATTCCTTTATCTGCATTAGAAATCCGGGATGAATACCTGAAAAACAAAGGAGCAGATATAGTTCTTGTTGAGGGCCCTGATCGAATACCTGCTGAAGTCTTTGATGAAATTGGTGATCGCCCGGAGCGATTTCCGAACACCTATGCCTGGATAGAGTGGCATCTTTATAATGACATGTTTAGTATTTGGCCGGATCATAAGTCCGAATTGGTTATGTACCAGGATGACTATTTTTCAAATAACACCTGGATATGGGATGGGAAATTACATTGGGCGTATGACACGGAATATTTAATTATTGAGCAAAACAGAGATGCTATAGAATGGACTCCCAATACCATCGCATCGGAAGTTAAAATTGTTGGAGGAAAAGCATTGATTTCGCTCACTTCAGATACCCCAAATTTGAAGTACTATCAAATGAAAGCAAGTGACAAAAAGGAATGGGTTGTGGTAGGGGATTCTGTTGAAGTTTTATTGATAGAACCAAAATATGAAATCCTGTTTAGGGCAATGAACCTGGTTGGCGTTACCGGTCCGGGACATAGAGTAATTATTGATAGCAAATAGGTGTTAATATAATCCCACTTGGTTAGTCAACCCACTTTCCATTCAACATTACCTTATTAATATTGTACATGGCTTTAATATCAGCCACAGGATTTCCATCTACCAATACCAGATCAGCTTGTTTGCCTTTTTCAATGCTTCCAAGCCGATGATCAATTTTAAAGAATCTCGCATTTTCGATGGTAGCTGCCTGGATTATTTTCATATTATCCATACCGGTTTTGGCCAGTAATTCCATCTCATATTGATAGGTCCATCCTTGTTCTATATAATTATTCCACGGCCCATGAGAACCAACCACAATTCTGACATTGGCTTCCTGGCACCTGCCGATAAATGCCATCATGTTCTGAAAACCTTCCGTGGCTGTACTGTCCTGTTTTTCATCCTCATACCTGCGTTCAAAAGTGCCCAAAGTTGGCGTAAGAAATGTTTGATGTGCCACCAGAAAATTGATCAATGAATCGGCCGCTTTACTATTGACGTCAATATCTTTCCACATTTCATATCGGCCAGGCTTCCTTTCTTCGCTATCGGCCATTATCCTTTGTCGGTAAACTTCTGCTTTTTTGCGTGGAATTAATGCAGATCCTAGTGAAGTTACATGCTCTATGCCATCTAAACCTGCTAAAATAGCCTGGCGGGCATCGGTGATTTCCAAGTGTCCAGTGACCGGAAGGCCATGGGCATGCGCGATATCGCAAACCTCTTTGATCAAGCCCAGCGATAGTCTGTGATATACCTTAATTGCGGTGCTCCCTTCGCTGATTAAATAGTCCAATGCCTCTTTTACCTCTGCTTTGTCCCGAACGGCATAACAATCATTAGGCCAGGTCGGAGGAGGCATATCCAGATGGGGGCCGGTTAGGAACAACCTTGGAAGAGGATCACCTTTTTGTCGTTCCCCATCGTAATCTTCAATCCAAATTCCCGGATCCCTTAACGAGGTAATGCCGCGTTTTAAAATTATAGCAGGGAAACCCGTAGAATTATGATAATGAGCATCAATTAAACCAGGCATAAGGGTCAGGCCCTCTCCGCTGATAATTTCGGCATCATTTGGTATCGACAAGTCGCCCACATTGCCTATTTCATCAATGATTCCATTTCGAACTATAACACTAGCATTTTCCATGGGAGATCCCGCAAGACCGTCAATAAGTGAAACTCCTACAATTGCAATAGTCTTATTTCCAATGGGTATTTCATTACTATTTGCCTCAATTATGAGAAATGTGGGTTTTTTTTCTTGCTTTTCTTCAGTAGTACTTAGGGGTGAACAGCAGCTAAGTACGCCTAACAATACAATGCCCAGCCAATTCAATAAATTTTTCATACGGAGAGAAATTTGTTACACTTTAAAAATGTACGATTTTTTGGTAAGGCTACAGTATTTTAAAGTCAATTTGTATTAATTTCCAAATGAAATGCAAAACAAACCATCATATTTTTTTTTGGTTGCATTAGTGTTAGGCATATCCACTATTTCCTGCCAGAAAAGTATGGAAGACAGCACGGTAATCGATCCGTACATCTCCTGGGAATCATATCGTGGTGATGAGGGGCGCAATGCCTATTCCAAATTAGATCAAATCAATAAAGAAAATGTTAGGGACCTTGAAGTTGCCTGGGTTTATCGTACGGGCGACAAACAAAGTGGCACCCTTCAGTGCAATCCCATAATTATTGATGGTGTTTTATATGCCGTTTCGGCTTCAATGAAAGTATTTGCCCTGGATGCTGGCACCGGAAAAAAAATATGGGAATACCATCCTGCTGGAAACGGAGAAGAATTTGTAGCAGAAAATGGAATTTCTAATCGAGGGCTCACCTATTGGGAAGATGGAGATGATAAAAGATTGTTCTACTGTGTACAGAATGAGCTCCGGGCAATTGACGCAACTAGTGGGAAGCCTATTCCCGATTTCGGGAATAATGGGGCGGTGGATCTTAGGGATGGCTTAGACAGGACTTTCGATAAGGCAAGCGCTTTTATTAGAAATACCTCTCCTGGAGTAATTTATAATGACCTGATTATTATGGGATCAAGCCTCTATGAAGCCCATGGATCGCTGCCCGGACATATCAGGGCATATAATGTGTATAATGGTGAATTAGAGTGGATTTTTCATACCATTCCGCATCCTGGAGAATTCGGTTATGACACCTGGCCGGAAGATCATTACCAGATAGGCGGGGGGGCAAATGCCTGGGGAGGGATGAGTATAGATCGGAAAAGAGGAATTGTTTTTGCCCCGACTGGTGCCCCAACCCATGATTTTTATGGGGCAGACCGTAAAGGAAAAGGCTTGTTTGGAAATTCTGTACTGGCGCTTAATGCTGAGACTGGAGCGTATATTTGGCATTTTCAGGTGTCTCACCATGATTTATGGGACTACGATATCCCAGCTCCGCCAAATCTGGTGTCGGTAAATCATAATGGAGAGGCCACGGATGCGGTGGCCCAGCTGACAAAACAAGGGTATATATTCTTGTTGGACAGAGAAACAGGGACCCCACTTTTTGATGTTGAGGAACGCCCTGTCCCACAATCCGTTATGAAAGATGAGGAAACCTGGCCAACGCAGCCTTTCCCCCTTAAACCGCCCCCTCTGGTACGACAACACTTTGATGAAAGTTTGGTGACAAATATCTCTACAGAAGCTCAAGAAAACATCCTTAAACAAATCGAGGGCTATACGCTTGGACCTATCTATACTCCGCCATCGATAAACGGAACAATCCAACTGCCTGGGTTTCTGGGAGGAGGAGAGTGGAGTGGTGGTGCTTTTGACCCTGAATCGGGCACAATCTACATAGGTGTCAATGAGATACCAAACATGGTTCAATTGGTAGAAGATGTTCCGGCATTTGAAGTAAGGAACGAATTTGAAGATATGATGGTGTTTGGCGAAAGGGTTTATTTGAAAAATTGTGCTTCCTGCCATGTTGAGGACCGTAAGGGAAACATATCTTACCCTTCTCTCATACATGTGAAAGATAGTATTTCTCTTAATGAGGCTCAATTACTATTGAAAATAGGCAAGGGATTAATGCCCTCATTTCAGGCATTGCCGGAAATAAATAGACGTGCGGTTTTGGCCTATCTATTTGAATTGGATGATCAACAAGCAGTAGAGCTATTACCTCTAGAAGAAGCCCAGATAGTAGAGGAATCTACCCAACAAAACACCGGAAAGAGATACAAATTGAAAGCCTACAAGCAATTGCGAGATCAATTTGGATATCCTGGCATTAAGCCTCCCTGGGGTAATTTATGTGCAGTGAATCTCAATACTGGTGAAATAGAGTGGAAGGTACCTTTAGGGGAATATGAAGAACTGACAAAGCAGGGAATACCCCCTACCGGCACCCAACTATTTGGAGGCGGCATAGTTACCGCCGGTGGATTGATATTTATTGGAGCATCTCGTGATGAAAAGTTCAGGGCAATTGATAAGGAAACAGGTGAAATTTTATGGGAATTTCAATTGCCCGTAGGCGGGTATGCGACCCCGTCAACCTATTCTATAAATGGCCATCAATATGTGGTCATTGCGGCCGGTGGAGGAGGGTATCAAGGCACAAAATCAGGTGATTACTATTATGCTTTTAAATTGCCAGAGGATTAGCAAAGGAATTAGCAATTACTCTGATACTATCTATGTGAAGAGAACCAATTTTGAAAGTCTTTACGAATTGCAATTTGAGCCATCAGATATTAAATTTGACTTTTGACAAAAATAAACCATGAAAACAAGAAGAGATTTTCTAAAAATATCCGCCCTTACTACTGCGGTGTCACTGGTCCCCATGGGATCTACCGCTCAAGACGCTGTGACTAAAAACACAAAATTAAAACTTGGTCTGGCATCCTATAGTCTCAGGGAGTTTACCCAGGCCAAAACTATTGCCATGGCCAAAAGATCCGGGCTGGATTATATGTGCTTCAAAAGCATGCACTTACCACTAAGTTCAACGGTCCAAGAGCTAAAAGATAGTGCAAAGAAAGTAAGTGATGCCGGATTGATTCTCTATGGAGGGGGTGTTATTTATATGAAGGACAAAAGTGAGGTCGATCAGGCATTCGAATACGCAAAAAACGCCGATATGTCAATAATCGTAGGGGTTCCTGGTCACGACTTGCTGGAGTATACCAATGATAAAATCAAACAGTATGACATCAAGGTAGCCATTCACAACCACGGTCCCGGAGATGACCAATACCCCAGCCCTGAAAGTGTTTATGAAAAGATTAAAGACCTGGATCCCAGGTTTGGTTTATGCATGGACATAGGTCATACCCAGAGAATTGGCGTAGATCCAGCAGAAGCAGGGAAACAGTATTTTTCGCGATTATTTGACATCCATTTAAAAGATGTGGATAAAGCAGCGGAAGATGGAAAAACAGTGGAAGTGGGTAGGGGCGTTATAGATATACCTAAATTCCTGGCAATGCTGGTTGAGAAGAATTATCAAGGAGTGGTAAGCATTGAATATGAGAAAGACGCTGAGGACCCCATGCCCGGCCTTTCTGAATCTGTCGGCTACATAAAAGGATGCCTGGATGCCATGGGGACATAATCTGCACAAAATTCCACTGTTGTTCAATTTTGAGTAGTATATCATTCTGAGTTACAATCATCTCCCTCATCTTTGTGAAGATCCTGATAATCTGAATACTCACATTGTTGGCCCTTTCGCTGTTCAATACGTTTGCCAGCATTAAAACTCCATGTTCAGAAAAGACAGCCGGTGGAACTCTGCTTTTAGATGATATATTTGCGGTAACAATTTGTGACCGCAAATCATCGATCTCTTTCGGTGAAAGCTTAAACATAAAATCCGAAGGAAATTTGCTGCTGTTTCTTTTCACTTGCTGCCCTAACACCTTGTTTTCAACTCCATAAAGCTCTGCCAAATCTCTATCCAGCATCACTTTTTGGCCCCGAATAAGATATATCTTCGCTTCTATTGTCGTTTTCGAGAGGCCCTGCATTTTAGATTTCCTTTGGTATTTTACCTTACCTGTTAGTTCATTATAGTATGTAATTATGATTAATACTTTGAATCAAAATAGACAGAACGCCATTGCTTTTTATAAAATGGCATACGACGGTAACCCAAAGAGGGCAGTGGAACTATATGTAGGATCGGAATATATTCAGCATAATCCATTAGTTGGTGATGGGATTGAGCCGTTCATTGAATATTTTGAAAAAATGAAAAATGAATATCCGAATAAATCAATCGAATTCATTCGATCAGTTGCCGAAGGAGAATTGGTAGCCTTGCATACACATCAAATTTGGCCAGACAATCAAGAATACGTGACAATGGACTTTTTCAGATTTCATGACAATGGAAAAATCGTTGAACATTGGGATTCAATGCAACAAATACCAGAAATTTCAGCACACAGCAATACAATGTATTAATTAGGTGAACGACCCAGTTCTATAAAGGAATTTTTTTTGGAGTTCAGAATATCAGTGGTTTCGATTAACTCCTTATTCATCGAGTAACCCATCATTTCAGAAAATTTATGGTAAGACTACCTAGATGCCCCGGCATTTTAAAAAGAATTGTTGTCACCTGTTTCCGTACCATTTCAATTTTACTGAGTAACTATTTATCAATTGGCCTGGGACCGTAATGCGGTAGATCCTGACCCAGCTCATAGGCGCCGCAATCAGGTGCGGCTCCGGAATATCCATCATTAATATTGGGGATATATACCCCAGCATCAATGGCTTTCGATCCTTTTTTTAATCTCAAGTCCATTATCTCTCGCTCTGGAAAGGGTGGATAAGGAAAACTTACATTGTAAAATGTCTTTTCCAGGTCAATTTCCTCAACTCCATGCGGTTCCACTTTACCAAAAGGGATGCCGCCAATTTCTGCCCGGTATGGAACTCCACCGCCCACACCAACTGCATCGTAGTCGAAATCACTGAATGCTCCTGGTTCAATTATATCTGCGCCATAAGGATTGCCTGCGCCATATCCACCCCAATTAGTGGTACCGGCTTCACCCCCTATCGCCAGATTATTCCTAAAATAGGCACGTTCGAGTTTTGAATTGCCTCCTAATCCGTCGCCAATTCTTACCACGGTATTGTGCAATACTACATCACCCTGGCTGTAACGTTTCAGCTTGAAGGCGGAGTGTACAATATTGTACATTGAGTTCCTTATGAAATATGTAGGACCGCCTAATCCTGGCTGTGAGCTTAGTCCTACATAACAATTGGTAATTCTATTTCTGTATATCCGGCAATTGGACATGCAGAAATCTGCCTCTATGGCGTCATCACCATGTCTGAAAAGTTCATTGTTATAGATATCAATACTCACTTGAGGCCCCATATTCCGGGACTCTTCAAAGAATGAGATGCCATCCCTGAATCCGGATATTTCATTATAACAAATTACATTCCCAGGGCCAGTTATTTGAACACCCTCTCCAACATTATTGCCATGGGCACCCGTTTGTTCATCCGTCCACCCGACGATGCCTTCAATCACATTATCGCTTATATAGCAGTTTTTAGCACCTGGTTTTTGAGCAACTATTCCATAGACCGAATAGATTTGACATCTTCTAATAACACAATTTTCCGCCCCAGTCAGATTAATGCCTGAGTTGTTGCCTGAGTTAAAGAGGTTTTCCACCACCAGGCCCTCAATAAAGACCCACTGGCTGTTCCTCATATTGATATGCTCAAAGATGGCCTCCCCGGTCGAGCAGGTATAGACCACTGGCCTTTCTTTGGTACCGCTTTTGACGTTAAGGGTATCGTAATTTCCCGGAGCCAACTCAATAATCTCGGCACTTTTTGGTATGGTGGGTATTGGACGGGTAGCCACCTCAATTTTGCGGGTTGCCGACCCTCCATCAGGATCTTCTAAATCCAATTTTATTTCATACTCAGTATTCGGTTCAAGGTCGAAAATGCTCCCGGAGTGCCTGTTTTCCCAGGTAAATCCAATATTTTGACCTTTTGGGATTCTTCGGAGCGGCATTGCTTTTAACCATGTTTTGATTCCTTTTACCCTGTACATCACCTCCACCCGGCTATTCTGGTTCTCATCACCGTCGATGTACCATTCAATAGTTATGTTTCGTACTGTGGGGTATGGGGTCTCTACCTGTTTTGGGATGGTAGGATCCCCATCTGCGCCGGTAACCTGAAGTATATTGATAGTTAAAATTATTGAGATAAGGATCGTGTGGTAGGTCATATATGATAGTTAATCTTCTTCGCTTATTTTTTTCCCTAATAGAATTCTAGCCTGATCCCACTGTCGGGCATCAAAGCTCCAAACATCAAGATTCCCTATGGATTTTTTACCAAACGGTTGTTTTATAATACTGTTAACAATCTCATCAACCTGCCTGCTATTTCCATCTTTTTGAGCAAGTAGTCGCATGTATTCATACTCCTGGACACCATCCCTCATGGTCTTCAACCGAATGGAAGGGCATGCCACATACACGTTAGGTACTATCCCCGGACTATAAATAAGTAATCCATTACCGTTTAATTTTTTATAGGTAAAGTCCGCGTCGGAGTCAGACCCTGACTTGTAAGTGTCTTTCCAGGTTTCCGGATCATACCAGGCGCCTTTCCACCCTGCACCAACCCCCCAGCTTATCCAGGAGTAGGCACCATATTTCCAGCTACTCCAACTGATGGCCCGATCGTTCACCAGTGGTAAATCAATAAATGTGGAACTACCTACCCAGCTATTTACTTTGGATTCATACAGCATTGGGCCATAGAGCCAATCTTCAATCCCCTGCTCCTGATACTTTTTCATCTTTTTAGAATCGTAATTTATGGTGTGGGAAGCCCAGGAATCAATGGAATTTTGAACAATAGCCATGGCC
>QIEB01000390.1 GCA_003229495.1 Flammeovirgaceae bacterium | reverse complement strand
GATGCGTTAACCTACCAGTGTTACAATGGAATCAGGATCCTGGATTTCATTAGCTCATTGGATTATGTAGATACTAACCGCATAGGCATTACCGGCGCTTCTGGCGGGGGAACTCAGACATTCTTAATTTCCGCTTTAGATGACAGAATTTCTGTTTCTGTTCCAACTGTCATGGTTTCAGCGCATTTTTATGGCGGCTGTGTCTGTGAAAGTGGCAAACCCATACATAAATCAGGAAATTTTGAAACCAACAACGTTGAAATAGCTGCATCAATAGCACCAAAGCCACTTATGATTATAGGGGATGGAGATGACTGGACAAAAAACATCCCAACCGTTGAATTCCCTTACTTAATGAATATATACAAATTATTTAATGCTGAGGAAAATGTTGAATTTGCTTATTTCGAAGATGAAGTGCATGATTATGGGTTTTCTAAGAGAAAAGCAGCGTATCTATTTCTGGCAAAGCATCTTGAACTGGATATGACTCAAATAAAGGATAGCCAGGGAGATATAGATGAGGGTTTTGTCACATTATTGGACACCACCCAATTAAAAGTCTTCCCCGACAAGGATCTGGTGGGAGATCCAATGCATTAAAATAGTTCTAACTGAACGCTGGTACCGGATATACCTGCCATCCAGTTATAAGCAAGATACGGACAAACGATACCCAGGTAGCCTATTATTTCCATGGCTATGTTTATTAATTATTTTGATCGATTATACTGATATCAATATAGAATAGCCACAACATTGAAGATTAAAAACCTGAGATTGATCATAGTAGCGTTGCTTTTCATGGCAACCGGACTAAGTTTCCTTGACCGGCAGGTATTGTCGCTTGCCATCATCAAGATTAAGGAAGAATTTCTCATGTCGGATGTGGCGTATGGCTGGGTAAATACGGCCTTTCTACTCAGTTATGCCATAATGTTTACACTGGGTGGGTGGCTGATTGATAGGTTTGGCACCCGTTTGGGATTGGCTGTTTCTGTTGGTCTCTGGTCCCTGTCCAGTGCCATGCATGGCCTGGTGCAAAATGTCTGGCAACTGGGTACAGCCCGTTTCTTTCTTGGACTTGGGGAAGGTGGCGCCTTCCCGGGTGCCGCCAAAGGTGTGACTGAATGGTTCCCCCATAAAGAACGCGGATTTGCCATGGGCATTGCTATTGGCGGGGCTGCGCTTGGTGCGGTAATCGCCCCCCCTTTAACTGTTTATTTGACCAACCTGTTCGGATGGCGAGGTATATTTATTGCTACTGGATTAATTGGAGGTATTTGGTTGATCATATGGCTTCTTTTTTATAGAGAACCTCAGAATTCAAAGTTAATTACAGCCAAGGAATGTGAGTATATTCTGGATGGAAAGAAAGACCCGGCAGATACCGGGAAAAAAGCTGTTCCTTTTAAGGTAATTTTGAAAACAAGAGAAGCCTGGGGATTGATCTCAATTCGGTTTCTACTCGACCCGGTGTTTTATTTTATCATGTTCTGGATACCTAAATACCTCAGCGAAGAACGCGGGGTATCATTCGAGCGCATAGGTGATCTTTTCTGGATCCCTTTTCTGGCACTGGGCATTTCTAATATGATTGGTGGCTGGGCTTCCGACAAACTGGTAAATTCCGGTATATCTATAAACAAAGCTAGAAAGACCATTATGGGTATCGCAGCGGCGGTTACCATGCTTACAGCGATGACCACTGTGGCATCCACTGAAGGAATGGCCATTTTCTTTATCTCACTTTTTATGTTTGCTCATGGGTTCTGGATCACCAATTACATAACTATAACCAGTGAGGTATTTGGGAAACACGCTACCTCAACAGTAGTAGGTATGGCAGGTACTGCGGGAGCTGTAGCCGGCCTGATAGTCAATCCGTTAATTGGAAAAGTAGTGGAAAACTACTCTTATTTACCCTTGTGGATTGTCTCGGGGATCATGTATCCAATGGGGTTTGTGGTACTGCTGATAACGATACCTAAAATAAAAGAAATTGTCCTGACAGAAAATAATACAAAAGATGAATAGAAGAATCATACCTCGACGAAAACCACTGACCGCCAATATTGGAGTCTTTGGGGTGGGCTACTGGAAATACTGGGAACAATTTGAAGGATTGCGGGAAGATTTAATCGAAAAGCAAAACATTTTTATTGAAAAACTCCATCAGTTTGATGTACAGGTCACCGATTTCGGGATGATAGATGATGCAGAAAGTGCGTACAGCTTGGTGCCGAAACTAAAGGCAGCAAACCTTGATCTTATTTTTTGTGATATGCTTACCTATGCCACTTCTGTAACTTTTGGAGCCATTATCCGCAATATAGATGTGCCATTGGTAATGGTTGCATTACAACCAATGAAAGCGCTCGACTATGAAAAAGCTACCACCTTTATGCAGCTTAGCAACGATGATTTTTGTTCGGTCCCCGAATTTGCCGGGGTAGCTGTCCGTATGGGAAAAGAAGTGCCCCATGTAATCATTGGCACTTTGAAGGATGACCCTGAAGCCGATGCGGAAATTGGTGAATATTGCCAAATCGCCAAGGTTCTTCACGACCTCAAAAGTGCGCGTATCGGGCATTTTGGACATCCCATAGAAGCCATGCTGGATATGCATTCCGACCCAACTATGTTTACCGCAGCTTTTGGAGGCCATATTGTTCAAACTGAGGCGGAAGACCTGCTGAAACATTACCAACAAGCAACTGATCATGATATCCGTAAAAAGGAAAAGGAGATCCTGAGTTTTTTTGATACCCCCACTCCGGTTTCCGATCCAATTACCCACAAACTTACCGATGATGATCTGCAAACTGCCGCCCGGGTCACCATTGCTTTAAACAGGTTTATTGAAGAAAAGAATCTCGATGGACTGGCCTATTACTACGAAGCTTCAGCAGATTCTGTGTTAAGAAAAGTTGTTACCAACCTCATCGTAGGTAACTCATTGCTTACAGCGGCTGGCTTTCCGATGTGCGGTGAATCTGACCTAAAAACAACTATTGCCATGTTGATCATGGACCGCCTGGACATAGGAGGTAGTTTTGCTGAATTTCACCCTATCGATTTTGATAAGGGTTTTATTCTGGTCGGACATGACGGGCCTCATCACATCAATATTGCCGATGGCAAACCGGTATTGAGAAGCCTGACCAAATATCATGGTAAACCCGGAAGCGGCGCCAGTGTGGAATTCAAAATAAAGGAAGGTCCCATTACCATGTTGAGTATCACTTCTACTTATAAAGGAAAATTCAAGTTTGTCATTGCCGAAGGGCAATCGGCACAGGGAGCTATACCTGCCACAGGAAATACCAATACCCGGGGATATTTCAAGCCTGATATCAAAACATTCCTGAAGCGCTGGGTGGTCGAAGGACCAACGCATCACTTTGCTCTGGGTATTGGACATCATGCTGGAACAATAAAGAAAATTGCTGATTACTTAAGAATCGAAGCGGTTATTGTTGAAACACCATGAAGGCCATTGTCATTACACTGCTTGCAGCCATAGTCATATTTCAATTTTCGTGTGAAAGCAAAGAACCAGATGATCATACTTATGAAACATTAAAAGCAGGGTTTCTAAATCCCACGGCAAGCGCCAAACCTAAAGTTTACTGGTGGTGCCTTAACGGAAACATTGATACGGTAAGGGCGAAGCAGGAACTTCTGGCAATGAAAGAAGCCGGTATTGGCGGCTTCGATATTTTCGAAATCGGAGTCCAGAAACAAGATACTATGATACCGGGAGGACCGGCTTTTTTAAGTGATGAGTCATTGGAAATAATTAAATATGTAATCGACCTGGCAGGAGAACTCGGTTTGACTGTCGGTTTAAATTTAGCAAGCAGTTGGAATGCCGGAGGAAGTTGGATCCAGCCAAAGCATGGTGGAAAATCGCTTTACTTTTCAAAAACGACAATGAAAGGCAATTCGGCAAAACAAAACATCAACGTTCCATTTCCTGAAATCAACTTCCCGAAATCCTCAATAGTAGGCAGAAGCGACAAAGCTATAATTTCATATCAAGAAAATGGAAAACCTGAATATTATGAGGAAATAACCATTTTAGCCCTTCCCGCCAACATAACAAAAAAAACGCTCGATACTGCTAAAATTATCAATGTTAGTAAATATTTTGATTCGGAAAGGGATATTTTAAACTGGAACGCTCCTCCCGGTAACTGGGGAATTTACCGGTATGTCTGTTCCAATTCCGGTCAGCAGTTGGTGCTTCCGAGTCCACTTTCTGCCGGCCTGACTGTCGATCATTTTGATTCCGCTGCTGTCCGCACACACTTAATGCATATCATAAATCGACTGGAACCTGTATTAGGTGATTTTAGAGATACTGCCTTAAAAAGCTTCTATCTGGCTAGTTACGAGGCACGTGGATTTGTTTGGACATCAACTCTGGCATCAGAATTTAAACAGGTGAATGGATACGACATTGCTAAACTTATTCCTTCATTTTTTGATCCCGAGTTATTCTCTGCTGAGACTACAAAAAAGGCGCAAATTGATTTCAAAAAAACTTTATCGGAATTAATTATAAACAACTTATATAAAAATGCGAAAGAGATTTGCAACAGTTATGGTCTAAAGATTAATTGCGAAGCTGGCGGACCGGGGTATCCTCTTTATAATGGACCGGCAGAACCCCTTAAGGCACTTGGCGCTTTGGATATTCCCAGAGGCGAATTTTGGATAAACCATTCCAGGTATTACCAGGACAGTAATGGTAAAGACAGTATTGATATTTTACGTGTAGTAAAAGAAGTTGCGGCCGCGTCTCATATCTATGAAAAAGGGATTGTTGAGGAAGAGGCATTTACTTCCTTTCAACATTGGCAGGAAGGGCCTTTTGACATTAAACCACAGGGTGACCGGGCATTTTGTGAAGGGATGAACCGGGTGGTATTTCATGGATTTAGCCATAATATAACCGGTTCAGGATTTCCCGGGTATGTATATCATGCCGGTACTCATATAAATGACAAGCGTGTATGGTGGCCAAAGGTTAAGCCGTTTATCAATTATTTATCCCGGCTTTCTTCTGTTTTTCAGCTGACAGATTTTGTGGCGGATGTGCTCTGGTATTACGGCGATAAAATACCAAATTCTGCAACACCTAAAAATGCTCATTTTAGGGTAGGGCCAGGTTACGATTATGAAGTTATAAATACCGAAATCCTTTTAAATAACCTCACTGTAAAAAACGGGAAACTTGTTTTATCAAATGGGGCAAGTTTCAGTTTGCTGGCACTAGAAAACGAAGAAACAATCAACCCGGATGTTTCAGTTAAACTCCAGGAATTAGTAGATAAGGGAGGTATTATTGTTGGAGACAATTCACCAATAGAAATGTTGAATGATCTTAATGTTCCTCCGGATTTTAAATATTCTGATAAAGAGTCATTCCTTTTAGATTTTATTCATTATAGAAAGAATGACCTTGATTTCTATTTTATCAGGAACACCTCAGATGAATGGGTTTCGCGCGAATGCAGCTTCCGGCAGCAAGGCAAAGTGCCTGAGATTTGGGACCCGGTTTCCGGTGAAATTATTTCTGTTAAAATCTTCAATCAGAATAATGAATATATAAGTATGCCAGTCACTTTGGCCCCCCTCGGATCGCAATTAATTGCCATGCGAAAAGCAGATCCAATACCTCACCATACCCGGATAACTACTGACGGTCAACACCCGCCACTTCTAGAGTTTACCAACGATGGATTTCTTTTGTTGAAAGATAGCCTGGTGCAATCTCAAGTATTGGAAGGAGCATGGGAATTGTTTTTTCCTGAAAATTGGGGAGCGCCCCAAAAAGTAGTTTTCCCTGAATTAACTTCATGGACAAATTCAGAGATAGCAGGCGTCAAATATTTTTCAGGTATAGCAACCTATAAAAAAACTTTCCAATACCATATTAAATCAAATTCAACTGACAATCGTAAAATTTATCTTGATTTAGGCAATTTATCAAAAGTTGGTGAAGTTTGGCTCAATAACCAACATATAGGAATAACCTGGTCAAAACCCTACAAGTTTGAGGTGACAAATATTATAAAACCAGGAGATAACAACCTGACTATTGAAATTGCAAATACCTGGTCAAACCGACTGACAGGTGATGCTATCACTGGGGAAAATTACACCAATACCAATATTTCAAGCACAGTGGTTGCTAAAAAAGGAATTTTACCTGGTGACCAAACCCGCGTTCCCTGGGCGGAAGTTCCTTTGATTGAGTCAGGATTGTTGGGGCCGGTAACTATCAAAACTATTCAAGTGTCCAATTATTTTTACTAAATTCCCATGATATGTTTACCGGTATCATTGAAGCCCTGGGCGAAATAACCCAAATTGATGTAGAAAAGAGCAATCGTGTTTTTACTATTAAGTCTGACATAGCTCCGGAACTAAAAGTTGATCAAAGTGTATCCCACAATGGGGTTTGTTTGACGGTTACTTCTCTGGATGGTCCTGACCGCTTCCAGGTAGTTGCTGTCTCGGAAACTCTGGAGCGCTCGAACTTGGGTGGCCTCACTGTAGGTGATTTAATGAATCTTGAACGCTCCATGGTCCTGGGTGGCAGGCTTGATGGTCATTTGGTACAGGGACATGTAGATCTGACTGGAATTTGCAAAGAAAAGAACTCCGAAGATGGCAGCTGGAAGTTTTGTTTTGAATATGAACCTGGCAACAATTCACTGGTAGTAGAGAAAGGCAGCATTTGCGTAAATGGAGTGAGCCTTACCTGTTTTAACATTTCTGAGAAGTCTTTCGAAGTAGCAGTAATCCCTTATACCTTCCAACACACCAATTTTAGGGATTTGAAGTCCGGTGATAGGGTAAATCTGGAGTTCGATTTAGTCGGAAAGTACATTCAATCCATTATGGACAGCCGGTCAACTAATTAAGCCAAGAATATGGGAACACTTTTTCCATACTAAAATGGATCTAAAAAAACTGACAGGGGTTTTTGTTGGGTTTGCATTATTTGCAAATTATGGACCTGTTTGGTGCCAATCAAAAGACCATTCTAAACCTCGGATCATCATAACAACGGACATCAATTTATGCTGTGGTGATCCTGATGATATGCAATCGATGTCCCACGTATTATGGTTTGCAAATGAGCTGGACATCAAAAGTATTATTCCTGAAAACTTTGACAGATTTGACGTCAAAGAATCTGAAAAATATAAAGGGAAGAAACCTAAAAACTATGGCGGTATTACCGCAGTTTACAATGCGATAGATGCCTACGAGGCCGACTATGCTAATATTAATAACAACTTCAGATCATTGAGATTTCCTGATCCGGATTCTTTGAGAAACATGGTACAAGAATCTAAAAATGAAGCAGTAAATAGTATAATAATGGAGGCCAGGCAAGAAGATCCACGTCCTCTTTATATTTTAGTATGGGGTGATATGATAGTATTAAAGGAGGCTCTTTTTGAAGATCCTTCAATATCAAGGAAACTGAGGGTACTTTCCATTGCTACCAATACAAAAAAAACTGAAGAATGTAGAATAATCAATTGGAATGGCCGGGGACGAGATGAAATATTCAATGATTCAAGATTTGATGATTTATGGTGGCTTGAAAATGACTGGTCGTTCTATGGCATGTTCAAAGGAGAAGAACCAAAACAAATGTTGAAACAATTGGAAGAATTCGGGGAGTTAGGGGCTCAGATTAGGGAAGTTATAGATACTGTCGATTGGGTTCATTATTTCCGGGCCGGCGACACACCTACAGTTTTATATATGATACAACCGGGGATAAACCTTGATGATCCAACTGAAGATAATTGGGCAGGTAAATTTATCAGACCATTTCCTGAATCGCGTGCTAATTTCTATACTGATTATTCAGGAGGATTTGAATGGAACTATGAAAATCCTTGCGAAACATGGGAAAACGCTGATAAAGTTTATGAAGCCAGAGTGAATTCTTTTCTAACCAAACGCGATGAAATGTATGAATACCATTTACGAAAATTGAACAAACTGTATAATAAATAGAGCGGATGGTTACTTCAGAACCGGAGATATTGCGATAAAAAATGGTGATAGCTATAAAATATTAGGTAGAGGTTCTATGATATCATTATATCAGGGGAGTGCACACTATCTGTGCCTGACAGGGGTGAAACCAAAAGGAACCTTAGCGGAGAGTTTGCTAGTTACTGTATAAACAATGCATCCCAGGAGAATCCCTATCAATGCTCCTCCCAGTATATCTAAAGGATAGTGCACACCAAGATAAATTCTGCTATACGATACCACCAAAGGCCAGATTATCAAAACCCACACATATCTATGAGTATCTTTAAAAAGTAGCAGAAAAAAGGTAGTTACCGCAAAGCTATTGGAGGCATGGGAGGAGACGAATCCGTAAAGACCTCCACATTTTGTTACAATCCTGACCAAATGACCTATCTCAGGGTCATGACAGGGGCGAAACCTGCCAATCAATGGCTTAATCAAGGAAGAGGTTATCTGGTCGCTCAATGTAACCAGTATTACTACTGCAACTATACTGTAAATGGCTTGCCATCCGAATTGTCGAAATAATGCCACCAGCAGTAATAAATACAATGGTAACCAATTGTATTTTTCTGTAATTCCCGCCATGACCGTGTCCATGAAGGGACTGCTTTGGTTATGTAGGAACAGCAACAAGTCCTTATCGGTGTGGTCGACAAATTCAAACACTTGTTCCATCGATCCAATTGATGTTCTTTCGAAGTCCATCTTGTGTTTGGTATTCGGGAGTCCCCGCTTCCGGCTGATGGTTATAGTGCCACTCTGCCTGAGGTGGCAGGCTCATTAATATCGATTCTGTGCGTCCTCCGGTATCAAGCCCGAATTTAGTGCCTTTGTCCCAGATCAGGTTGAATTCTGCATACCTGCCACGGCGTATCAGCTGCCAATTTTTTTGGCGATCACCGAAAGATTTATTTCTATTGTTTAATATCAGATGGCTATAAATTGGAAGAAAGGCAAGTCCCAGGTCCTGTATGAAGCCCCATCTGGTTTCTTTGGTAAACTCATGGTTATTGGCTAACCGGTCAAAAAATATGCCGCCCACCCCTCTGGTCTCCTCCCGGTGCTTAAGATAGAAGTAGTCATCGGCCCATTTTTTGAACTCGTTATAGTAGCTAGGATGATGCTGATCACAAACGTTTTTTAATTCTTGGTGAAAGAACCTGGCATCTTCAAGATCAATATAGTGGGGGGTAAGGTCGATGCCGCCACCAAACCACCAAGTTCCGCTGTTATCTGATGACGAGGGGCTCATTTCAAAGTAACGTACGTTCATATGAATAATGGGGACCATCGGACTGCTGGGATGTAAAACAATACTTACTCCGGTCGCGTAAAAATTCGTATTAACGAGTTCTAAGGTATCCAGTAACTTCTGTGGAGTCTTACCGTATACTTCCGAAAAATTGACCCCCCCTTTTTCAATAGCCGCTCCGTTGACGATAGTCCGGGTTTTACCTCCACCGCCCCCGGGACGTTTCCAGATATCCTCGATGAATCTACCTAGCCCGTCAACTTTTTCCAACCCCTGACAAATTTCCTTTTGTAGATTTTGAAACCAGTTGGCAATATCTTTCTTTTCCAAATTCCCTACTTTATTTATCTCCCGTAATTTAGGGTGAACTTATCAAAAAGCGTCCACATTAATAAACGCTTTGGCAGTATTTTGGTATTTTTAAGCGCCTGAGGCTATCGGCCGGCAAGTAACAAACAACCACCCATGAGCACTACCACAGGGCATAAGATAAAGCGGACTATTTTATTCAAGGCGTACCAGTTAATGTGTACTTCGGCCAGGATGTCGAGGTTATATGAGGAGAAAAAGACCATTTGCGGTAAGTACGTACACAGCACTTCCAGAGGCCACGAGGCTATACAACTGGCGGCTTCAATGCACCTGTTACCAAAAGATTTTCTTTCGATTTACTATCGCGACGAGTCCTTGTTGTTGGGATTGGGGGTAACACCAC
>QIEB01000380.1 GCA_003229495.1 Flammeovirgaceae bacterium | reverse complement strand
GAGAGCCCGGTGAAAGGGCCAAGGTGGCGGTTGAGTCCTACGACGATCGTATCGATCCAGTGGGTGCTTGTGTGGGCATGAAAGGGTCACGCATCCACAGTATAGTGAGGGAACTACAGAACGAAAATATCGACGTGATCAACTATACAGATAATATGGATCTATATATAAGCAGGGCCCTTAGTCCTGCAAAGATCTCGTCTATCAAGATCAGTGAAGAGGATGGTCGGGCGTCTGTCTATCTCAAACCTGATCAGGTTTCGCTGGCCATCGGCCGTGGCGGGCAAAATATCAAATTGGGAAGCAAGCTGGTTGGTCTGGAGATTGACGTATACCGGGAGTTGTCTGAATTTGAGGAGGAAGATGTGGCACTGGAAGAATTCTCAGATGAGATCGAAGAATGGATCATTAAGGAATTGAAGCGTATCGGGCTTGATACTGCCAGGAGTGTACTGGCCCTTAACCATGAAGATTTGGTTCGACGAACAGATTTGGAAGAGGAAACCATCAATGACGTTTTCAAAATTCTCAATCAGGAATTTGAACAGGACTAATTTTTGAATAACTACAAAAAAAGGGATATTTGAATATGGCGGATGACAAGGTAATGAGGCTTAGCCAGGTGGCAAGGAAGCTCAATGTAGGTTTATCTACTATTGCTGAACATCTTGAAGCCAAAGGCTTTGAAGTAGAGCACCAGCCAAATGCAAAAATTACCATGGAACAGTTTGAAATGCTGGCCAAGGAATTTGCATCCTCAGCGATGGACAAAGAAGAGGCATCAGGTCTTATTATTGGTCAAAAGCATTCGGACAATCTGGTAATAGATTCGGGATCAACTACTAAGAAAAGAGAAGATGAGGAAGAAATCTTTATAAAGAATATCTCCATTGCACAGGAAGATACTATAGAAGCAGAGCCGCCACCTAAGCCGGAAGTTGCCCCTCCGGAGCTCCCTCCCGTAGAAGAAAAAACCCCTGAACAAGCTCCTAGTAGCAAAACTAAGCTGCAGGGCATCAAAGTAGTAGGTAAGATTGATCTGGATCAGAAGAAAGAGGAGAAACCAGAGGAACCAGAGCCTGAAAAAGAGGAAGAGTCTAAAAAAGAGGAAGAAACAGAGGATGAGAATGAAGAGCCCAGACTGATTATCAAAGCGAAAGCCGATGCCCTGAAGGGATTAACCGTGCTGGGGAAAATAGAACTTCCCAAAGAAAAACCCGTGGCCTCTTCTGACGATAAACCTGAAAGGAAAAAGAAGAAACGGCCACGTCGAAGGATAGCTCCTTCCGGAAACAAAAGATCTGATCAAAAGGGACGAGGTGATAAGAGGTCCAAAATTGAGAAGGAGGACGTTTCTGAAAAGGAAATACAGGAACAAATCAAAGCTACGCTGGCAAAGCTGAGTGGGGGAAAAGGTAATATAAGCCGTTCAAAATACCGTCGTGAAAAACGATCAGCCGTGGCTGAAGCAGAAGAGGAGAAAATGCTGCAACAGGCTGAAGATGCCAAGACCTTAAAGGTGACAGAATTTATTTCTGCCAACGATCTGGCAACTCTGATGGACGTATCAGTGAATGATGTAATTTCTACATGCATGAGCCTGGGTATGTTTGTTTCCATCAATCAGCGACTCGATGCTGAATCCATTACTGTGATTTCAGATGAGTTTGGCTATAATGTTGAATTTACCAGTTCCGAAGACGAAGTTACCGTCGAGGAACATCAGGACTCTGATGAAGAACTGCTGGACCGGGCGCCTATTGTCACTATCATGGGTCACGTTGACCATGGTAAAACCTCACTTTTGGACTTCATTCGAAGCGCTAATGTAACGGCCGCTGAGGCAGGAGGTATCACTCAGCATATTGGAGCGTATGACGTAACTACCGAAACCGGTAAACGCATTGCTTTCCTTGATACACCTGGTCATGAAGCTTTTACAGCGATGAGGGCCAGGGGGGCGAAAATCACGGACGTGGTTATTATTGTGGTGGCTGCAGATGACAATGTTATGCCGCAGACCAAAGAGGCCATCAATCACGCCCAAGTGGCAGGTGTGCCCATTGTGATCGCCATTAACAAGATCGACAAGCCCAATGCCAATCCGGAGAAGATAAAAGAAGAACTGTCCAAAATTAACCTCCTGGTGGAAGATTGGGGTGGTAAGTATCAGTGCCAGGAAATATCTGCGAAAACAGGAGCAGGAATAGAAGAACTTCTGGAAAAGGTACTACTGGAATCTGAGCTACTGGAGCTAAAAGCCAACCCTCATAAAAATGCACTGGGGACAGTCATTGAAGCCACTTTGGACAAGGGCCGCGGGTATGTAACTACCCTTATGGTACAGGCCGGAAACCTCAATGTTGGGGATGTGATGCTGGCTGGCTCTCATTATGGAAAAGTGAAAGCCATGTTCGACCACAGGGGTCATAAACTACAGAAAGTTGGTCCCTCTACCCCGGCGGCGGTGCTTGGATTGGATGGAGCACCACAGGCCGGTGATACGTTCAATGTGATGGACTCTGAAAGGGAAGCACGTGAAATTGCCACCAAAAGAGAACAGATACTACGTGAACAGTCCATACGAACCAAGAAGCATATTACACTTGATGAGATCGGTCGTCGATTGGCCATCGGCTCCTTCCAGGAGTTGAATGTCATTGTCAAAGGTGATGTGGACGGTTCTGTAGAGGCACTGTCTGATTCACTGCTTAAACTTTCCACCGATGAAATTGAGGTAAATATCGTTCATAAAGGGGTTGGGCAGATCTCAGAATCTGATGTGCTGTTGGCCGGCGCTTCGGATGCTGTTATCGTCGGCTTCCAGGTTCGTCCCTCAAACGCCGCCAGGCGCGTAGCAGAAAATGAAGAGATTGAAATAAGACTTTACTCCGTGATCTATGACGCAATCAACGAGGTCAAGGATGCCATGGAGGGTATGCTTGCACCTACCGTAGAAGAAGTAATCACAGGCAATGTGGAAGTTCGAGAGGTCTTTAAGATCTCAAAAGTAGGTACTGTTGCAGGATGTTACGTTACTGACGGCCTGGTCAAACGAAACAATCAAATACGACTTGTACGGGATGGTATTGTAGTACATACCGGAGGAATCGGACAACTTAAGCGATTCAAAGATGATGTTTCTAAAGTGAAGTCCGGTTACGAGTGTGGTATTAGCCTTAAGAACTTCAAAGACATTCAAGAGGGCGATGTGATCGAGGGTTTCGAAGAGAAAGAGGTAAAAAGGACTCTGTAGTACCCAGACAACCTGCTGATTCAGACTTCCATCAAATGTCACTCTTAAAGACTTTGGCCGTTCTGTTTAGTATTCTTACATTTATTGGCTTGTATAAACCCTGGGTGGTATTTTGGTGGTCTGATTTTTCCAACCGCAAAAAGGTGCTGAAATTTTATGGTTCTGCTTCGATTTTGTTTTGGGCTCTTTACAAGTTATTTAGTTTTTGACAGCCGATGTCCATTAACCACCAACGGGTGACCCTCTGGTCCGGTAGTTGCAAACAAATAGTCGTCACCCCCTTCTTTCAATCCGCTATCCTTCCGAATGGCTTTGACATCTTTGATAAAGTTTCGAACTGTTATGTTGGCTTTTGCGCTCGGTAACATTTTGCGAAGGCGTTCCGGTTTATAATTGGTGGTCCATTGAACTTTAAAAGAACGACCAGGGAAGTCTTCAATTACATTATTCGAAGTATAAAGGTGACTATTGGGGTGCAGTTTGCTAAGTTGAAATCTACTGCACAGCAATTTGAAGGCACCTAGTTTCAATATACTGTTGTTTGGTTCATAAAGGTATTTCAGAGGTCCAGAATATTGGGTCGGACCAGTGGTTTCTTCACCCTGCTGATAACTAAATGATTGTACAGCTCCCCCGGAATATAAGTTTACCGCAGTAAATTGAACCGGTCCGTTAAATCCATGTTCCAGAATATACACCAGCTCTTTACAATCATTTTTGACCGATATGACATGAACCTGTTGAACATTGCCCAATATCTTACTAACTTCCTGGACGTCCAACATTGGACTAAGCTTTAGCATTATTCGCCCTGTGTTGGTCCACAGTTGCCGAAGTATACCCGGGAGTGCAGGTTGACACTCGTCAAGTCTAAATCGCCGCAGGTTGCCAGGTCTACGGTCAGGGTCCAAATAGATAAAGTCGTTTGGACCTGCCAGCTGTGGCAATACCTCTAGGGCGTCCCCGTGTACTACCTTAATACTATCAACTCCTAATGCCTCGAAATTATGATCTGCCAACTTATATAGCAGCGGGTCCTTTTCTACGTAAGTGACTTTTTTGAAATTTTTACCCAGAAAGAAACTGTCCACTCCCAAACCTCCAGTGAGGTCTACCAATTGGTTGCCGGAGATTAATTGACTTTTATAAACAGCAGTTTGTTCGGAAGAACACTGTTCCAACGATTTACTTTCACCATAAATCAAACGGGGAGTATTAAACCAGCTGGGAATCTTAGTCCTTACAAATGCCTGGGCTTTAATTTGCAGCACTAATTCTCTTAACAAAACCCCCGGCACTCCCTTCTGACTCAACATCAAATCTGCAGGATTATGGTTTTGATGGTCCCGTATAAATTTTTGGGCAGGATCGCTTAAAAGTGCAGCGATGTCCATGGCTAAAGGCTAGTAAACCAAATAATGCTTCATCATGTACGCAGCGATCTGCACTGCGTTAGTGGCTGCTCCTTTTCTAAGGTTGTCAGCTACCACCCACATATTTAAGGTCTTTGGTTGGGATTCATCACGTCGAAGGCGGCCCACAAAAACCTCGTCACGGCCATGAGCATGTAATGGCATGGGATATTTGAGATTATCGATGTCATCCTCCAAAATGATTCCTGGAGCAGAGGCCATCAGATCTCTGACATCCTCCAGGTCGAACTCCTCCTCCAACTCTACATTAATAGCTTCGGAATGACCACCTATTACCGGAATACGCACCGCAGTTGCGGTGATCCCAATACTTTCTTCCTGGAGGATTTTTCTGGTTTCGTGGACCATCTTCATCTCCTCTTTGGTGTAGCCATTATCCATAAATACATCAATATGAGGCAAAACATTAAGATCTATGCGATAGGGATAAACTCCGTTACCTTCATTTCCGGAGCGTTCTTGCATCAACTGGTCAACGGCATCTTTACCGGTACCGGTAACAGATTGATAAGTGGCAATTACCAGTCTTTTTAGTCCATACTTCTGCTGTAATGGGGCCAAAGCCAGAACCATTTGAATTGTCGAGCAGTTAGGATTAGCAATGATCCGGTCGTCGATTCTCAGTATACCCGCATTTATCTCCGGGACGATCAATTTATGCTTGGGGTTCATTCTCCAGGCAGAAGAGTTGTCGATGACAATGGTTCCCACTTCAGCAAACCTGGGGGCCCATTTCAATGAGGTATCGCCGCCTGCTGAAAAAATGGCAACATCCGGTTTTATGGATACTGCTTCCTCCATACCCTTGACCTGGTAAATCTTGTTCTTAAATGAGATCTCCTTACCGACAGACCTGGAAGACGCTACTAAGTACAAATCACTGAATTCCAGATTATGTTCATCTATTACTCTTAATATTTCCTGGCCTACCAACCCTGTAGCCCCAACAATCGCTAATTTCATGATCAATTTTATTTGCGGAGTTTGTAAAGATACTACATTTCTATACTTTCCAGCGCCACTCATTTAACAAAATAATTATATGAAAATAGAGCAATTGTTGTGTTGTGTATTACTACCTCTTGGAAGTTGGGGTCAGGTTAATGAGGATTTCTCCGATGGTGATTTTGCCACCGGACAAGAGTGGACGGGAAATACCAGTTCATTTATTATAAATGGAGCGGGTCAATTACAACTAGATGAAACCGATACTGGAATAGCCTATCTCCACACTGTTAGTCATATTACCGAGAACGCAACTTGGGAATTCGATGTAGAGATGAGATTTAATCCCTCCTCCCGAAACTTCTGCCGGGTATATCTTATTAGTGATGTTCCTGTTTTAGACAGTGAGTTGAATGGCTACTATGTTCGGATTGGAGGCTCTCAGGATGAAATTAGTCTCTATCGACAGGATTTATCTCAACATGTTAAGATCATTGACGGGGCCGATGACTTTGTAGATACAGCTCGGGTAGAAGTTACTGTTAGGGTAATACGCAATCAAGCTACCTGGTCCCTATTTGCGAAATATTGGAGCCAGAATCAGTACCAACTTCTAGGTACAATTGAAGACATTAATCATTTCAGAGCCAACTACTTTGGATTTCTTTGTCAATTTACCAGTACGCGTTCTAAAGCGTTCTTTTTTGACAACATTTTGGTTAATGGGAAGTCTTATGTAGACACGGAACCACCTCAAATATTGTCCCTCAAAGTCCTTGACAACTTCAGACTGAGGGTCATTATGAGCGAGCCAGTTCAGGGCCTGTCAGTTAGTCAATTCATGGTCAGGTATTTAGGATCACCCAGCGAACTTTTTCAAACTGCATTTAATACCTGGGAAATGACCTATCCAGTACCATTTCAAAATGGGACAACCTATACCCTGAAAGCTACAGATATAAAAGATCTGGCCGGTAACACATCTTCAATTTCTCGTGAATTTGTCTTTTGGGAGGCAGGATCCGCTCTAGAATATGACCTGATTATCTCAGAGATCATGGCTGACCCTTTACCCGCCATTCAACAACCTGAGAAAGAATACCTGGAAATTTACAACAGAAGTAACAAAGCTATCAATCTCCTTGGTTGGACCATAGCGGATGCCATCAGACAGGTGACCTTACCGGATTTCCTTTTGGCGCCAGACACCTATATGATTCTATGCCCTAAAACAAATGCGGGCCAACAACCGGATAGCTTGAACTTACTTGGACTTACCTCCTGGCCAACATTGAACAATGTCGAAGAGCTGATTACCCTGGCTGATTCAACTGGAAGGATCATTCATTTTGTCAATTATCAGGATACCTGGTATCGCAGTAATCTTAAAAAACTTGGGGGTTGGTCCCTGGAAATGATCGATGTGAACTATCCCTGTACCGGAGCTCCCAATTGGACAGCTTCGAAAGCGACTTCTGGGGGTACACCAGGTAAATTAAATAGTGTAGCCACTGACAATCCGGACCTGTCTCCACCAGTAATTGTTAGTACTTTTGCTCCCAATAATCGGGAATTACTGATCACATTTGATCAGGCCCTTAGCCTTAAGCTGAACGCGCAGGAAGAATTAACAATTGAACCGGATATTCGAATTGACACTTTTTATGTTAATTCCTTTGCAGAACCTGGATTAACGGTAGAACTGATTGACCCCCTGATTGAAGGTATAATTTACCAGGTAACTACCACTGGGTTTGCTGATTGCAATGAAAACGTTAGCTTAGATCCCGGTCCTAAAGCACCGGTAGGGCTCCCTCAATCGCCTGATAGTGCCGATTTGGTAATAAATGAGATCCTCTTTAACCCCAGGCCGCTGGGGGTTAGATTTGTGGAACTTTACAATCCATCCTCCAAGGCACTGAATTTGAAAAATTGGAGATTTGCCAGATGGCAATCCCGCACCCTGACAGATTTTACTTCATTATCCCTCGAAAACTTAATGATATATCCCGGTGAATATCAGGCGTTTACCAAAAGTATTGGAAAACTTCGGAGTCAATACCCTGCTTGTGTAAACACTGCTATGGTGCAAGTAAGCGATTTACCAACGCTCGGAGACCGGCAGGGATCCATAGTACTAGTGGAACCAATGGGTTCGATAGTTGATGAGCTTCAATACAATGAAAGCATGCACCATCCACTATTAACTGATCTCAACGGGATATCACTGGAAAGAGCTTCGCCCTATGAACCAACCAACCAACCAAACAATTGGTATAGTGCTGATGAAAACTCCGGATATGCCACTCCTGGCAAGCAGAATTCGCAGGGTATTCAAACACCAGTAGTTTTAGGAATCACCGTAGCTCCAAAATTAATATCCCCGCTTTCCGGTATATATCCTGCATATACCCGGATTTCTTTTCATCTAGATAAGCCTGGAAATACCGGGTCAATCAAAATTTTCAATTCACGGGGGCATGTTGTAAAAAATTTGGTTAACAACACGGTACTTCCAGTGACCGGTTCTTTCCAATGGGATGGAACTGACGACAGCACTATGCGCGTACCAATGGGCTACTATATTGTTCTTTTCCAAGTCGTTGAGCAACACGGCCAGGTCTGGCAGTCACTGCAAACAGTGGCGGTTGCTCCAAAGTATTAGTCTAAGAAGTTCACTATATGACCCTTTTATGAAAATATTTAAATAATCCAATATTTATAGGGGTAAAATCAGGTTTTCACTGGAATTGTTACAATATTTCTGTATCTTATTATAGCTAACAAGTAATCAACCATGAACGACATCATCAACAATGCTATTGATTTTTATGTTAGACAGGGCAGGAAAATTGAGGTTATTCGTCGTTATGTCCGCCTTAAGTACCGGGTTAACATTGATAGAAGCGCATTCCAGAAAAGGGTGAAAAATTCACGCCTTGAATACGAGATCTAATAGCGAAGACAACCTGTTGAAACGAACTGATCTAACCGCTGTCTCAAACTTTATTGTAAGATAGCAAGAGGAATTCCTTTGCGTTTGAGATAGATTCTTTTTTTTTGAAATTTTTCCGGTATTCTACAAGAAAATCTTCAATAATCTTCGTTTTTGTATCATTTATTGACAAATTTGTCGCTTCCGGTTTGACTGGCAAAGCCACCGGAATAGGTTACTGTAATTACACGGTTTAATCCCGTGAGGAAAGCGTTACCAGCTTCTGAAACCTTTATTAAATCATCTAATAGTCGTTTAATTTTTGAAAAATGGGAAAAGAAGAGAAACTTAGATATTCTGATAAGGAATTGTTGGAATTTGAAACTTTGATAAAGGAAAAACTAGAAAAAGCTCGAAATGAACTTAACTATATTAAAGATTCATTGAGCAGAAAAAATGACAGTGGCACCGATAGTACCGCCTCAAATACCAAGGTATTGGAAGACGGGGCTGATACTGCTGAAAAGGAAAATCTCAGCCAACTGGCAGCTCGTCAACAAAAGTTCATTTCAAGTCTTGATAATGCCCTGGTACGTATCAAGAATGGAACCTATGGTGTATGTATTGATACAGGAAAATTGATTCAGAAAGAGCGACTGAAAGCTGTGCCGCACACTATGCACTCCATCGAAGCTAAGTTGGCTAAGAAAAACTAGCGATTGGACTATTTAGGCAACCATATTGAAGCGCTTATTTTTTGTTCCTTAAAACCCGTTACAAAAAATGATTTACACTCCACTTTGGTGGAAATGTTTGAAGCTGAAATCCCGGGAAAAGACATCAACGATGCTTTATCCAGAATAAAAGAAAAGTACAGTTCCGAAGATTTTGCATTTGAAATGGTTCATTCCGGTGGAGGTTACCAGTTTCTAACTAAACCTGCCTATCAAAGCAGCATTGGGGTATTCCTAAAACAACAGTCGAAAAAGCGCTTGTCCACCTCGGCTTTGGAAACATTATCGATCATCGCCTATAAACAACCCGCTACCAAAGCAGAAATCGAACAAATACGGGGTGTAAACTGCGATTATTCCGTGCAGAAGCTACTTGAAAAGAACCTGGTGGAGATCAAGGGTAAGGCTGATTCCATAGGGCGTCCTCTGATTTACGTGACTAGCGAAAAGTTTATGGACTATTTTGGGATCAACGATCTGGCGGAATTACCAGTTCCCAAAGACTTTGAAGATGATGAAAATGAGATCGGATCAGAGCAGGATATCTGACTCAATTTGATGCGCCAATGCGCCATGAAAAGAAGATCCAAACACAAACCATTAAGACCTAAAAAACCTTCCAGGCTCAAGCACGCAACTGCTCCTGTAACAGAGACCCGCCTTAACAAATTCATCGCCAATGCCGGTGTTTGCTCACGTCGTGATGCCGATACCCTGATTAAGGATGGCAAAATCAAAGTAAACGGCCAGGTAATTACCATCATGGGTTATAA
>QIEB01000260.1 GCA_003229495.1 Flammeovirgaceae bacterium | reverse complement strand
TAATGGAATCTCAACCATTTAGTGGAAATATTCAGATTACTAACTTGGAAAGTTATCATATCAAAGGTGATTTTGAAGGAACCTTGGATCTGAATTCATGGCAGCGTTTTCTACCCTCGGGGAAAGTAGCTGAGGCCACGGGAACAATGGAGATGGACATTGCATTCGAAGGTCCAATAAATTATCTGAAAACCCCAAACTCCGTAGACAAATTCAAAACGACCGGAGAAATATTCATCAACAATTTGGATTTTAGTCTTGAAAAGAACAGTCTGCCTTTTCGAGATTTTGGGGGTCATTTTCTCTTTAATGGGAGGGATTTGGCTATAAGCGATTTTAAAGGTACCATTGGCAACAGTGACTTTCTCATCAATGGGTTCTTCAGAAATATAATTGCCTTTATTTTCTCTAAAAATCAGCCAATAGGTATCGAGGCAGATCTGCAGGCCCAGAATATTGATCTCGATGAATTACTTACAGGTAATACCAAAGCCCGCGATAAAACCGTGGAAGGCAAACAGTCCTATACTTCTTTTGAGATCAATCCAAGGCTCGCATTGACGTTTAATTGTAAAATCGACCATTTGAAGTTTAGAAGATTCAGGGGCAATCAGATCGCTGGAAAATTGCTGATATCAGACCAGGTAGCACATGGTCAACAAATACGTTTTGAAACTTTGGGGGGTCAGATTGCCATGAATGGCAGGGTTGACGGCCGTCAGAAAGATAATATCAAGGTTTATACCAAGTCATCCTACCAGGGGATCTACCTTGATAGTTTGTTTTATGTCTTTGAGAACTTCGGTCAGGATTTTCTGGAAGACAGGCACCTAAGGGGTCAAGCTTTTGCAGAAATCGATACATATATGACATTTGATGATCATTTGCGGTTTAATTCACCTGATCTGGTGGTCGATGCCGGATTAATTATAGAAAACGGGGAGCTAAATAACTTTGAACCACTCCAAAAATTATCAAGCTACATCGATGCTCAGGATTTACGGCGTTTGAGATTTGCAGATTTAAAAAACAAAATCCGGATAAAAGACCGGAAAATATATCTGCCAAATATGGTGGTCCAATCAAACGTAAGTACTATTGCGGTCAATGGTACTCATACCTTTGATCAGGACATCAATTACCGGCTAAAAGTGCCCATAAAAAGTTCTAAAAAGGACAAAGACGAATACTTCGGCGCTCTGGAGGACGACGGATTAAACACCAATTTATTCCTTAAAATTACCGGAACCACCCACGATTACCGGGTAGTTTACGACAAGGCAGCGGTGAAAGATAAGATCAAACAAGACCTGAAAGAAGAAAAATGGGAGTTTCGCAAAGCTGTCAGGAACAAAGGAATTGAAGATGCCTCACAGGAACTTGACCAGGGCGAATTTTTTGATTTTGACGAAGCGGACAGCACCGCTCTTCCTCAGTAACTACAATTGCTTCTTACTGTTGTTAGCCAATTTGACAAAGGTAGATTCTCCAGGTTTATTTCCCCGTCGCTTTGGGCCATCAATGGCTACCGGACGATCAAATTGGTAGTTTATTGGTTTAGCTTTGGAGGCGGCTTGCAGTGATCCCTGTTGCTTATTCACAGGATACTTTGTAAGCTCCAGGTATTGAGATTGTTGCATTCGTGATTTCTGAACAGCCTGTCGGGCATTGGGAACATAGGACTGTTCCTGAGCCTGGACTGAAAAAAACAGACAACCAATTAATAATAGTAAAACTGAAAAAAATTTCATAAAAGAGGAATTTAGAACAAATAGTCATTCCATAGCTTCCTCAAATTAAACGGATTCACTACTGGTAAAAAATTCAATACCAATTGAAAAAGTACCTGGGTCAGTTTCAGGAGATAGCTGTGTTCAGGAAATTGACCAGCGGATGCATATGCTTAAATTTTTTGATAGCGATTGTATGGAAATCTGAAGCAATCACCTCCGAGTCTTTCAATTTCAACACTACCAGGTAGCTCTTTAACTGAAGGTATTGTATCATATGGTGGTCCATGGAATATCCTTTAGGAGCTCTAGCCAGACGTTCGCCTTCCAGTGGTCCGAATTCTTTCGTCCACGAACTTTTTTCCACGATCGACTGTAAGTCTTGTCCATTATAGTCAATCTCCTGTCTCACCTTGTTCAGCAGGTCGCTACCCGGACGATAGAGACCAGCAGCCAGCACAGAATTATTTCCAGGCTCCAGATGCAAATAGTATCCTGGAAGCATGGATTTCCTTCCACCAGCTGCCATATAAGCCCCCAGATGGGTTTTGTACAAGGTTTTGTCTTTTGAGAATCTAATGTCTCGATTAATACGGAAAATGCAATCTTTTGGCTCCAGCCCTGCTAGCTTTTGATCGAAACCAGACAACCCCTCTATAGTGCTCTGCACCAATTCAACAAACACCTGTTTTTGTTTTAGGTACTCAGGTTTATTGGCTAGCATCCACTCTTTGGAATTGTTTGCTTTCAGGTCATTCAGGAAATTTAAGATTTTCTTTGTCTGGTTCATTTGTCGGCTATGGTTGGAAGATTCTCGATTCTTTCTAAATAAAATCCATCTATGTCGGCGGTCTGCTGGAATTGTTCCCAAAGTTGAAGTTCAATGTTTGGATAGATCTGGTCCTTACTATCATAGCGGATCAACAGAAAACCCGTCTTGAAATCACAGGACACAAACCTGGCTTGCATCAAGCCACTGGTACGGGTTGTTTTTACTTTTTGATCATAATGAAAGCGAGTGTTCTGAAGTGCTGAAAGAGCTTCAGACAAATCTACAAAAGTCTCCGGCAACTCTTGACAGTCTGTATTGGTGGGTTTTACCGGCATGTTTTGAGGATCTTGGTACTGCTGCTGGTCCTGAGCATAAACCTGAAGGGCAATAACCGCTAACATCATGAATAAGAAATATTTCATACTTTAGTAAGTTATTAATTATAAGTTATTAGTGATGAGTTATTACTGCCGCGCAATGTGGAAAACTCAACACTAAAAATTCAAAACTCACAACTACAAAAAGTCTACCACTTCTTCCAATCCCATACTTCTGGAGGCCTTTATTAGTATGGTACTGTTTATAATTGGGTTTTGTTTCAAAAACTTAATCAATCCATCCCGATCATTGAAATGTTTGGCAATTGGATTCATTTCACTGGCCTCCCCCATATATGGTCCGCAGAGTAATACCTGAGACAAACCATCTGTGGTCAGGGCTACAATTCTTTTATGGGCCTCGACTGAATCAATACCCAATTCCATCATGTCCCCAAGTATTGCAGTCCTTTCTGATGACTTCATGGCAAGCAAATTCTTTAATGCAGCAGTCATTGAACTGGGATTGGCATTATATGCATCCAGTATGATGGTATTGGTCTTTTTTTGTATCACCTGAGACCTATTATTCGTCGGCACATACTCAGCCACAGCCGTTTCAGCTAATTTAGATGACACTTCAAAATATTTTGCTACACACAAGGCAGCTGCCACATTGTTAAAGTTGTAAGCGCCAATTAACCGGGTCTCAATTTCAAAGTTGCGCTCCCCAATAAAATTTAGATAGGGATCAGATCTGGCATAAGTAATGTGTAAAAAATCCCCTTGGCCAGGGTAATACAGTGGCTGTTCAAATCGTTTGGCCATGCTGCTAAGAACCTCATCCTGCGAATTGATAAAAACCTGACCTCCATTCATAATCAAATATTGATACAACTCGCTCTTCCCCCTAATTACTCCTTCATAACCTCCGAACCCTTCAGTATGCGCCTGGCCGATATTGGTGATTAATCCGTGCGTGGGTTGAGCGATCCGGCACAAACTGGCAATCTCGCCGATATGATTAGCTCCCATTTCTATAATGGCCATCTCAGTGTCGTGTTTGATGGATAAGACTGTCAATGGCACTCCTATATGGTTATTTAGGTTGCCTTGAGTAGCCATGGTTTTATAAGTGGTGCTAAGTACCTGAAGTATTAACTCTTTGGTAGTGGTCTTCCCGTTTGAGCCGGTAATTCCAATTACCGGTATTTTCAGCTGAGCCCGGTGATATCCAGCCAGTTCCTGTAATACCATTAACCCATCCTTAACTTGTAATATGCGGGGATCGTCTACGTATTGCTCCTGATCCACCAGAGCATATCGCGCACCATGCTCGATAGCACTTCGAGCAAATTCATTTGCGTTAAAATTTGGTCCCCTCAGGGCCAAAAAAAGACAATTAGCGTCAATTCTTCGGGAATCGGTAGATACTCCCGAACATTCTAAAAATATAGAATATAATTGATCAACTGATTCGATCATGGTCGAATGTAATAAGTGAATGCGGCACGCTATACCTGGATATTAAAATCGTCAGCATCCAGATGCACAGGGAATTTATCCCTGAATTGATCCATTTCCGACCGTACCAAGGTGATTTGTAGGGCTTCTTTTCCTTCTTCATAGCACATCACCTTCCCTTTGGGATCTATTACCGCACTGTGTCCGCTATATAAATGCCCGTTTGGGTCTTTACCAATCCGATTCACTCCAATGGTATAACAGGAATTTTCTATGGCCCGGGCTCGTAACAAAATATCCCAGGCTGAAATACGGGGTGTAGGCCAATTAGCAATAAAGATCAACAAGTCAAACTCGAGGGATCCGTCAGTTAATGTATTTCGACTCCAGACAGGAAACCTGAGATCGTAACAAATTTGGGGACATATATTCCAACCCTTCCATGATACGATCAACCTTTCAGTTCCCTGTTGATAGGAAAGGTGCTCTTTGCCCAGCCGAAACAAATGTCGTTTGTTGTAGGTAGCATAATTGCCATCAGGGGTCACCCAAAGCAATCGATTAAAATACTTGCCATTTTCCTTCACAATATAACTACCTGTAATTGCGGCCTTGGTTTGCTCAGCTTGTTTTTGCAACCATCTGAATGTCCGGGTACCCATTGGTTCCGCAAATGCAGCGGCCTCCATAGTAAAGCCAGTAGTAAACATTTCTGGTAAAATGATTAAATCTGTGGCTTTCTCGAGTGACCATATTTGTTCTTCAAACATTGCCATATTAGCCTCGGGTTGATGCCAATGCAGGTCGCTTTGAAACAATGTTACATTTAGATCTTGCATAGTTTCTCGGCGGCTTGGGTGAGGGTTTCGGGTTTCTTAGCAAAACAAAATCTGAGTATTTTCTGATCCGTTTTCCTGTTATAAAATACTGATGTTGGAATAGAGGCCACGCCGTGCTCCTTGGTCATCCAGCTGGCCATTTCTGTATCTGGCAGGTCGCTGATCGCATGGTATTTCATCAGCTGAAAATAAGTGCCCTTGCAAGGCAGTGGTTCAAACCTTGATTTTTTCATTAGTTCTAAAAATAGATCTCGCTTCTTCTGGAATAATGCGCTAAGTGACTGGTAGTGTTCCGGATCCCTGAGAAAATCTGCAAGTGCCATCTGTATTGGAGTATTCACACTAAAAGTCAGGAACTGATGTACCCTCCGCAACTCCTTAGTCAAAGCCTCAGGGGCCACGCAATAACCAACTTTCCACCCGGTAGCATGGAATGTCTTTCCGAATGAGTATATAGCCACTCCCCTGGCTCGTAACTCTGGGAATTTCAATATACTTTGATGGCCTTGCGGATGATAAACCATGTGTTCATATACTTCGTCACTAATCAACATCAGGTCATGTCGAACCACCAAATCAGACAATCGCTGGAAGTCTTCAACTGATAATATGCTGCCTGCAGGATTATTGGGGTTATTTATTACTATCACCTTGGTTCGATGGGAAATTACAGCTTCTAATTGCCCCCAGTTAATGGTGAAGTGCGGCAGCTGCAATTCCAAGTGGACTGGGGTACCTCCAGAAAGTTGAACTGCCGGAGCATAGGCATCATAGGCAGGGTCAAAAATAATCACCTCATCTCCTTTTTGCACCAATGCGGTAATGGTGGCAAATAAACCCTCTGTGGCGCCAGCGGTAACGGTGATCTCCCGGTCAGCATCGAAATTAAATTCCAGGTTATCATTTAATTTATTGGCGATTTGTTGACGAAGAACCGCCACCCCAGGCATTGGTGCATATTGATTATGGTCAGTCATCATATAGTGCCTGACCAGATCAATCAACTGTGCACTAACAGGAAAATCCGGATAACCCTGAGATAAATTGATGGCGTTATGTTCAGCGGCCATGGCTGACATCACAGTAAAAATTGTAGTACCTACATTGGGTAGTTTACTTTCTACTATATGAGGAGATGGTATCATTCGAGAAATTGTATATCAACTACGGCTTTTCACTGGAAACCGCATATTATAATCAACCTCTACTTTCCCTTTACTAATACCAGCCAGTTTCCCCTTAAGGATTTTTTTCTTAAAGTTTGAAAGATGATCGGTAAACAGCACTCCCTGTAGGTGGTCGTATTCATGTTGTACAATACGAGCCCTCAGGTCGGTGAATTCTTCTTCATGCGGATCCCATTTTTCGTCAAAATAGCGGATTCTAATAACCGGTTCTCTCAGAACTTCTTCACGAATACCGGGAATACTTAGACAACCTTCCTCAAAAGACCAGGGTTCACCCTGTGAATCCAACAATTGTGGATTTACGAATGTCCTTTTGAAATCTGCCATATCTTCCTCCATTGGCTCCCCATCTACCACAAACATTTTTAGTGACATTCCGATCTGTGGACAAGCCAAACCAACACCGCGAGCAGCATACATGGTTTCAAACATATCTTTGCTCAAATTGACTAAATCAATCTCATCTTTTTCGATCTCCCGGGCTTGCTTTCGAAGAATCGAATCTCCATATGCCACAATTGGATATATCATTGAGCCCATTTTTGTTCCTCCATAAATGACTGCAAGATAAGAGTAGCACTGATTTGGTCCAGATTTGATTTTTCCCTCCTGGATTTTTTTCTTGCACCACTTTGGATCATTGACCTCCGGGCGAGTATTGAGGTGTATCTCTCATCGTGCTTACAGAAACTGATAGCAGGAAAATCGATTCTTAACTTGTCTAGTAGTTTGTCCACCGTTGCGGTGAGATCTGTGGGTGTCCCATCTTCCCTTAGGGGATATCCTAGTACAATTCGTTCCACGGTTTCCGTGACTGTATAGTCTTTGATAAAACCAGGAAGGTCTTTAGGCGCAATGGTTTTGACAGGAGAAGCAATAATTTGAAGAGGATCTGTAACAGCAATTCCAACCCGTCGGGTTCCGTAGTCAATTGCCATTAATCTGCTCATTTTTAGTTGGACTTCACCTTTTGCTGCAAGAGGATTTTAACCTCTCGCTCCAACATCAGGGCCTTCGGAAATAGGATCTCATCCTCAATACGTGCATGAGTAATCAAGCTCATCTCAAAGGACTCCAACTCTGCATATACAACCTTTATATGAAGAGGGGTTTTTGTATCAAATGAATAATCACTGGTAATATTTCGAATGCCCTTCATCTCATCGCCATGGATATTGTGATTTATGGCATGCTGCTGAATGGAGTATTTCTCCATTTCGTAATATACCTTAGTTGGGTTGTAGTCAGATTTTACATTCTTCAAAAGCATCACATAATTGAACAAATTGTCCTCTTCTTCATGAATGTGATGGATCAAATCTTCCACAAACAAAGGGAAGACGAATTTCAAATCCTTTACTACACCTTCAAATTTCCCCGGAATCTTAGGAAGATCAGTTACCAGTGACGCTATATAAGGTAACGTCCACTTAACAAATAGATAATGGGTGTGTTTTAAGTATTCAATTACCAAATCAACCGGATACCCTATCAGCGCTACTTCCTCAGATTCATCCGTTTCAATTGCAGATTCCAGGCCATTGATCAAAGCATCCATGCATATACCCTTCTCCTGACAAACCTGATGCAAAGTTTGCTCTGAATAATCATAGAATTGAATGCCAAAGTGATGCAACACAGATGCATACACATAGTTCTCCCCTACTAACTCTGATATTTTTATTTGATTCAGATCCAAGTTTCTCAGCTGCTATTAATACAAATATAAAGAAAAGCAAAAGAATTCCTTCTTTCTGATAGAATGAAATTTAACTGGTCGGAATTTATCAAATTTGGAACGTAAATTGCTCCAAATTCGTATAATTAAGTAGTAGTAGGGTCCGGGATTAGCATTGAGGTGGTTGAAATCCAATAAATGTAATATTAATTCCAAGTTTGAATTTTATGAACCACTCAAATACCCTACTTTTAAGGAAATATTGAGGGATTTATATCGTGAACGAGACAAGAAACAAGAAATATTACATCGTATTGCCTATCCTGCTGGCCATTACCTTAGCGGTTGGGATACTGACAGGGGCCACCTTGTCTGATCCCAGTTCAGGAAAGAGCAACTTTATCAGCAGCCTGGTAAAATTTAAAGAAATACTAACTTATGTAGAGCGGGATTATGTAGACGAAGTTGATGCAGAGAAACTAGTTGGGGAAGCCATCAACGAAATGTTGGAGAAATTGGATCCCCATTCAGTTTATATACCTGCCAAAGATCGTGAGCTTACCAACTCCCAGTTAGAAGGAGAATTCGATGGCATAGGAATCGAGTTCAATATTATCAAGGACACTATTTATGTGATATCTCCATTGGAAGGAGGTCCTTCTGAAGCTGTAGGGTTACTCTCGGGTGATAAAATATTGCAAGTGGATGGAGAAGGCGTTGCAGGTGTTGGGATTACCAATCGAGACGTTTTCGATTTATTAAGAGGCCCTAAGGGCACCGAGGTAGAGGTCGGTATTAAGCGTAGGTCCGAAACAGAAGTACTGCATTTCAATATTATTCGGGATAAGATCCCCCAACATTCTGTTCCTGCCAGTTATATGATCCAGGATGAAATTGGCTACATCAAAGTATCCCGGTTCGCCGCTACCACTTATGATGAATTCCATTCAGCGCTAGTTGAACTGCAGGATCAAGGGATGAAAAAATTGATTCTGGACTTGCAAAATAACCCCGGTGGTTACATGGACCGGGCCATTAAAATGGCCGATGAATTTATTTCTGGAAACAAAATGATCGTCTATACGGATGGCAAACAAGATCGATATGACTCGGAGGCTAGGGCCAGGACAAATGGTATTTTTGAAGAAGGTACACTTATTGTGTTGATAAATGAAGGCAGTGCTTCAGCTTCTGAGATCGTTTCAGGGGCTATACAAGACAATGACAGGGGTCTAATTGTGGGTCGCAGATCATTCGGAAAAGGCCTGGTACAAAACCAAATTCCTTTAAGCGATGGCTCAGAATTACGGTTGACAATTTCCAGATACTATATACCCAGTGGACGGTCAATTCAAAGACCCTACGAGGGGAAATCTTTGGAATATTATGAAGACTATCTCACCAGGACTACCAATGGTGAGCTCTTTCACCAAGACAGCATCAAGTTCAATGATTCCCTGGCCTATACAACTTCCAAAGGCCGCATAGTATATGGTGGTGGTGGGATCATACCCGATCACTTTGTGCCAATAGATACTTCCATGAACTCTGTATATCTACGTAAGATCCTATACAACTCAGTTTACCGAGAGTATCCTCTGTCGTACTATCAAAAGAATAAGAGTAAACTGAAGAAAATGGATTATCAGGACTACTTCGATAATTTTGAGGTAAGTGATGAGATGCTTCAGGAATTTGCCAGAATGGCAAAGGGCAACGGGATTGATTTCGATCAAGATGGGCTTGAAAACAGTAAAGACCTCCTCAAAATATATATGAAGGCGGAAATTGCGAAACTTGTCTGGGACAGTAAAGGCTTTTATCCGATATTCAATCAACAAAATGAGGTCCTTCAGGCCGCTTTGAATCTGTTCGATGAAGCAGAATCTTTGGCAGCATATAATCCTAGTAAATAAGATTTTAAACCCGATTTATTGGTTAGACTTGGTGGCAAGAGTCTTCAACGGGTTTAAGGACGGCAGTACTTCTTGAGGTAGTTCAGGGCTCTTTTTTCACCCAGTTCATAGGATTTGCTAAAATCGGCGCAGGCCTCATAAACTTTGCGCAAAGCGATAAAGGATGCACCCCTCATAATGTAAGCATTGGTTAGTTTGAATTTGTAGGCCCTGTCG
>QIEB01000161.1 GCA_003229495.1 Flammeovirgaceae bacterium | reverse complement strand
TTGGCCGAAAGTTGCCGTTCAGCAAAGACGGCTAACTAAGCAAATCGGACGTTCTGCTTGACTAGATCCATTGAATTAGATAAGTGATATTGCGCTTAAACATAGAATTATTACCTTGGTAACAACCTACCAACTAATTCTTTAAAAATGAAAAATCAATTACTCGTCATACTGATTAGCTCCTTGGGTATATTCTTTGCGTGCTCTGGTCCAGTCCAAAAAGATCAAACGATGGAAACTGCAATGGAAGTAGCACCTTCATCAAGCAGTGAAGTGTCACAAAAAGTCCTGGACCATCATTTAGAATCATTCGGACAGAATGATTTGGAGGCTGTGGTTTCCGATTACACGGAAGAATCCATTATTATTACTCCTGATTCCACCTACAAAGGTTTGGAGCAAATAAGTTCATTCTTTGCAGGGCTTTTTCCAAGCTTTCCTACTGATTCCACCGAAATTAGTATGAAGTCGATATTTGTTGAAAACGAAGTGGCCTATATCCTTTGGGATTGTACTACTCCAACTCTGGAAGTGCCTTTTGGTACGGATACCTTTATTATTGAAGACGGTAAAATTCGTATCCAAACGTCGCTGCAGTGATTAATCCTGTCAAGTAAGTATCAGGTTAACATTACCTTGAGTAATAGGTAATTTGGAAGATTCAGACGAGTAGCTACTGCTATATACCCGCTGATTAAATTAGTGTTCCCTAAGTGAGCATGATCGGCCGCTTTTGGCCGAAAGCAGTCGTTCGCCACTTATCTATATAAGGTTGAAGACTTAATTGAAGGTTTAGGATGTAGTAATGGAATTTCTCTTGATATACTAAGAAATAACAGTAAAAATCAAAACCTGGGATTTAATTAACTTCCTGATTACAGGTTAACCCGAACCAACGATATTTTTGAATTTTGTTTACCCAACATTCTCAATACAAGAGAGTGTGCTATCACTTTTTTAAAGTGCTTTATAGGATCAGGGTTGCAATATTTTTATATTATGCAGCTGCTCTGGCTATTTAGGGTTGACCTACTCTCCGTTGTAACGCACGAGCACATACTCAAAACAAGCATGACACTATGACAACACAAACGATGAACATTCACGCAGTAATCCGTACTGCTGCTGACAATTTTGAATCGATCTTCGGACGAGGTGACGCCGCTGGCATGGCCGACCTCTACTCCGCCAACGGGGTGCTGCTACCAACAGGATCCGATTTTGTCAAAGGCAAACAGGCCATTGAGGCATTTTGGCAAGGAGCAATGGATATGGGAATAAAAAACGCCAAGCTCGACATCGTAGAGGTAGAGCAGCATGGTGATACGGCTATTGATATGGGCCAATACACCCTGAGTAACGCAGATGACCAAGTGATGGATACAGGCAAGTACTTGGTAATCTGGAAGCTTGAGGATGGTACTTGGAAGCTGCACCGTGACATCTGGAATAGCAGCTTATCGCAGTAGTAATACAGAAAGATTGAAGCGCTACCTTGCGACAAGACTGCTCGATTTACCCCCAGAAGTAACTAGACAACATCATATGATGATAAAATCTAGTACAACGAAAGCCCAAAGCTAATCGAATATACTCTGAGTCGAACGGCCGCTATTGGCCCCCCAGGCTGTGTGAAAACGTAAAAACGGCCTCATGTAGTCTCCTTTAAGCTCGACTTTATTTCGGAGAAGTGTGGTTCCCGCTGGAAGGGAGTTATCGGTTCGGAAGCCTCACGAATGCCGGATAGTGTACATTTTATCTTGACATCAACAATCGTCTTTTTCTCAGCTGCTGTGGCGTTTTTACACAGCCTGGGCCGAAAGCTGCCGTTCACCATTAAGCATAATGCTGACTTTTAGTCTGATCTAGAATCCATACTCGCTTACTTGGTTATATTTTCATATTTTGTAGTTCCATGTCTCAATCCCGCCAACTCGCTGCCATCATGTTTACTGATATTGTCGGGTATACGGCCTTGATGGGCAGAGACTCCAATAAAGCACTTGAGCTGGTACGCATCAGCAAGGAGATCCAGAAGCCCCTAGTTGAAAAGCATCATGGCCAGTGGTTGAAAGAAATGGGCGATGGGGCACTAGCCAAGTTTGGAACTGCCCTTGATGCAGTTAATTGTGCTGTGGAGATTCAGGAAATCGCACGTGGTAAACTTGATGCCAAGTTACGGATAGGTCTTCACCTAGGAGACATTACTATCGAGAACGATGATGTTTATGGCGATGGGGTCAATGTAGCTTCTAGACTTGAATCCATTGCAGATCCAGGAGGGATCTATATTTCCGATAATGTAGAGAAATCAATCAGGGGTCAAACCGATGTTCAAGCTAAATATCTCGGCGAAAGTAGATTAAAGAACGTGGATTATGGGGTGCGTACCTACGCTGTTCAAGGGGTAGGTTTGCCAATACCAGAAGTCAAAGAAGACAAAGAGTTAAGCGGTCACCTTTGGGCAGAAGTACAAAGACGGGGAGTTATACAGGCTGGGGCAACCTATATAGTGCTATCACTCCTGCTAATACTGTTATTACCGTACGCTACGTCGGTGGTTAACCTGCCAACATGGTCATCAATTGCTTTGTTGAGCATTCTCATTGCTGGTTTCCCCGTGGCCTTGTACATGGCTTGGAACTATGAGCGCAGTCCTGAAGGTTTCGTACGCACTACCTCGAAACAGTCATGGCAGAACCCTTATTCGGCTAGCCAAAGGAAACCTTTGACGGGTACTTTCATCATTGTTGCACTTGTTCTGGTCATTGTAATCATGTACTTGTATCCCCGCTTCCGCACTGTTGACCGGAACCAGGAACCCACTGAATCTACCCTGGAACCTATGGTCACGAATAAATCCATAGCAGTGATCCCATTCGTAAATATGAGCAATGACCCTGAACAGGAGTATTTCAGCGATGGCATGATGGAGGAAATTCTGAATCATCTGGTTAAGATCCAGGATTTGCAGGTTATTTCCAGAACTTCTGTGATGCAGTACAAGGGAACTACTAAATCGACAAGTGAGATTGCCCGGGAATTGGGGGTAGCAAATATATTGGAAGGTAGTGTCAGAAAGGCTGGAGAAAGGGTAAGGATAACCGTTCAGCTGATCGATGGGGGGACTAATATGCACCTCTGGTCAGAAACCTATGATCGTAAATTAGATGATGTATTTGCCATTCAGAGCGAGGTGGCTCAAAAGGTGGCATCTATTCTCGATGCCCAAATTCAGCCTGAAATAATTGAACGAATGGAGCAAATGCCTACTAAGAATATGGAGGCATATGACCTGTATCTAAAAGCACTGAATAGCCCCCTTCTATCTGTAGAGTACCAAGTTGAGCAGGAATGGTTGAACCAGGCAATTCAGCTTGATAGCAATTTTGCCTCAGCTTATGCTCTTCTTGGAAATAACATAATCTTTCAGGCCGGGTTTGCCAATAACAAGAATCCCATTGACATTGCGGATGAGGGAAAGAAAATGTTGGAAAAAGCCCTTTTACTAGATCCGCTGGATGGAACAGCACACTCCAGGATGGGTGCCTATTATCTGTGGTACGAGAAGGACTTCAACAAAGCCGAAATCGAATTCCTTACAGCCCTAAAATTAACACCCACAGATCAAGTTGCCTATCGTTTGTACCTTGACTTTCTGCTGGCAATGGGTAGATTTGATGAGGCTATTCCCATTGGCAAAAAATTATTAGAGTTAAATAATGCCCCCGACAATTTGGGAATTATGGCCATGGTATGGTCTTATAATAGTGAAGTGGAACAGATGAATGAAAGCATCAGGCGAGCGAGACAAGTATCCAATGACAATGTTCTGGCTTTTACAGAAAGCGCCCGAGCTTATTTGATCCAAAAACAATACAACCAAGTGTTGGAGATACTGGATCTTTCCCTAGAAGTAAAGGCAATACCAAGGGTGATGGGATATAAGGCCATTGCCTACTATAAGACGGGCGACATCGAAAACCATAACCTGGAGCTTAATTCTCTTATAGCAAGAAGTGGAGAATCAGCTGGAGGAAGCCCCTCCTTTTATATTGCAATGATCCATGGCTCGAAAGGCAATGCGGATGATGCCTTCAGGTGGTTGGAGAAATCATTACTGGACAATGAAGTGGAGCTATACTGGCTTAAAGTGGAACCGGAGTTTGAACCACTACATGATGATCCACGTTGGCAGATGATGTTGGATAAAGTGGGGTTTCTGGAGTGAAAAAGAGTGCCCAGCGAACGGCCGCTTTTGGCCGAAAGCAGTCGGTCACCAATCTCTGATTATCAATAGAGTAGATACACCTTCCTAGTATTTTTTGTAACTTATTCTCATGCCAGTTCTATCACGTCAATTAAGTGCCATCATGTTTACCGACATTGTGGGCTATACCTCCATGATGGAGGAGGATGAGGACCGTGCCATGCAAGTACTCCAGCAAAACCGTGAACTTCAGAAACCTATAATTGAGAAAAATGAGGGTACATGGTTGAAGGAAATGGGAGATGGGGCTCTTGCCGTATTTGACAATTCTAACAGCGCCGTAACAGCGGCAATTGCAATTCAGCAATCCGCTGCAGGCATGCTCAAAGGTAAAATAAGGATTGGAGTCCACATAGCCAAAGTAATTGTTACTGAAAATGACGTATATGGAGAAGGAGTGAACATTGCATCAAGACTAGAATCAATAGCCGAGCCTGGCAGTATTTTTATATCCGAAGCAGTTCAAAAGTCTATTACGCAAGATTCGAGAAACGCAACAAGGCTTCTGGGTGAAATTCGGCTGAAGAACATTATGGGTAAAATAAACACCTATGCTATTGATGCTCCAAACTTAATTATACCGTCTGAAGACAAAGTCCGGAAACTTGTGGGCAGTAAATATGGTATACAATCTCTTGCGGTTCTTCCCTTCGATAATTTGACTGGAGATCCTAGACGAGAGTATTTTGTTGCTGGTATCCACGATAACCTGATAACTGCTTTGTCCAGGATAGGATCGTTACGTGTTATTTCAAAAACCTCAACCCTCAAATACAAAAATTCTGTCCTATCAATACCAGAGATTGCCAAAGAACTTGTGATTGACCGTGTAGTAGAGGCATCAGTAATGAGGTTGAATGGCATCATACGCATAAACGTCCAACTCATAAAGGTGTTTCCTGAAGAAAAACACATTTGGGCTGAGGTATTCGATCGGCCTGTTGCCAACGTCTATGAGTTATTTGATGAAGTAACACAGTCCATTGCCAGGGAAATAAACCTGAATCTTACTGTGGCGGAGAGGTCCGTTATAGGACATGCTAAAACGGTCATTCCTGAAGCATATGATTCATATCTGAGGGGTATTTTTCACTGGGAGAAACTAACAGCAAAGGATTTTGAATTAGCCATCAAACAATTCGAACGAACCATCGATATTGATCCGACATTTGCACCGGCCTATGCCGGTATTGTAAACATTCTGGTATCACAAGCACAAATGGGTTTGGTGGATCCACAAACTGCTGGCCAAGCCATTATGGAAAATAGCCAGAAAGCCCTTGTATTGGATGAGGATTCCTCCGACATCCATCTAATGCTTGCATTACTTAAAGTGACAGCCAAGTGGAATTGGGAACAGGCTGAGCATTCCTTCATAAAATCCATTAATGCGAACGAAAATAATGCTCTTGCTCACTCATTTTATGGGCACTTATTGATCTTTTTGAAACGCTTTGATGAGGCAATATCGGAAGTTAATAAGGGCATTTCATTAGATCCCAACAACCCTTTGGTTAATTCTCTTGCCGGAGTTGTGAACTACCACGCTGAGTATTTTGAAGAAGCAATGGCATTGGGCTTGAAAGCATTCGATATTGACCCAAATAATATCCTGACTTTCAGGTTATTGGATATGTGTTATTTTCAGGCTGAGGAATTGGAAAAGTCATTTGATATTCAAAAAAAGATCCAGGCATCTGATCCTGACTCATTAAATACAATGATCGAGGCGTACAATTCCAAGGATTACTATTTCGCCATGCAAACCTTGGCAGAATCAAAGGAAAGAGTTTTCAAGAGCGAAAGGGTATATGTGCAACCAATAGGGATAGCAGTTGCATTCATACGTGCAAATAACTTTGATAAAGCAATGGAGTGGATAGAAAAGGGATATGAGGTGCATGATCAGGACATGCCTTACATTTTCACACTATCAGAGTTTAAACCCCTTAGATCCTACAAAAGATTCCTCGATTTAGAAAAAGAAATGAACCTTTCTGCTTTGACGGTATCACCAGAAGTTGGCTGATCTACTAAACTTGAGGTGGTAATAACTAAAACAACCACCAACATCGGATATAAGCCATACCCTATCATGGTTCTTCCGTTCAAATGTTGGTAGAAATGTTGTAAAGATAGGCGTGAACGGCCGCTTTTGGCCGTTAGCGGCCGGTCACCAAATTCCAATTATTGAAACTCATTTTACATTTTTCTACCTTACAGCTTCTAAGTCCAGATCACTGGAGGGTATGTAGCCTCCTTCAATCTTTAAGGAAGCTATCCGGGCGGCATAGTCGCATGATAGGGAAATCTCTTCCCCGTGATATAAATGTTTGATCAGATAGGCAGCAAAGAAAACGTCACCAGCACCGGTAAAATCATCAAATTTTTTGACTGGCATGGCCTTAAATGAGATGGAGTTTGCCTTTGGACGCAAGATTTGCCCTCCTTTGAATCCTTCGGTGATCACTAGTTCCTGAATGTTATATTTGTTGATTAATTGCAAGGGTGTGGTTTTGAAGTGTTCAATTATAACTTCCAACTCTATTTTTTCGCATTTTATGATGTCAGAACACCACAGTGCTTCCTCCAGGTTTTCTGAAACGAAAGTCCGTACCACCTGATTATTGATTTCCCTGACATACCCCTGAACATCGAGAGTTACCAAAGGTCTGCTTGCCTTTTTGGTTTTTTCAAGGTAATTCTTCAGGAATGCTATGGCTCCCGGATGAATGTCCCAAGGATGTAATGGACCGAGATGGATATGATTTGCCATGGGAAGAGCCTTTTTAACCAATTCTTCTCCGATCGGAACCGCCTGGGTAGGAACTATCTGTACTCTTTGGTCACTTTTAATGTAATTGTTGATGAAACGAGTAGTTTCAGGGCTAAACTCATAATAAACTTTTATTCCCTTTTGCCCGAAATTTTTTAAAATATACTTTTCTTCCTTGGCTACATTTGTCACAATAAAGGTTGGAATATCGTGCTTCCAGAATGTCAAGCCTGCATAAGTTAATACCCCCCCCAAGGTTTCAATAGTTTTACCTTCCAGGATTATTCGATCTATGGTTATGGAACCTATCACTATCACTGAATTGGGTGGAAGCATATGGCTTTTGGTTTTACTTCAATTACAGCTATAATATAATGACTAGAAGTTTTAAATTTTGTTAGAAAAGTGATCAAACAGTAATAGAGCCAAATTGAATCGGATAATTCAGGCAACTTAGTTTAACTATTTAAATATCAGCAGAGTTGGAATTTCGTATTTTGGAGCCTTCTTTTAACCTTTCACTTTCCTCAATACAAACCCTCATTAGTGCATTAAGCTCTTTGTTTTGGTAATTAAATCCGGCAACGATACTTTTGCCCTTGTCGGATAACCTTTGATATCCCCACAAACACCGTCTTTTTGTCTCTTTTAGGTCATTACGCGCAAAGTAAAGAGGCAAGTTTACATCGAAGAATGAAATACTATCAGCATCCTTCAAAATATCAACTAGTTTAGTGCCTCCTGTTTCATGATGGCTCACTAGAAAATATACTTCGTCAATCATTTTTTTACTTAGGTTGCATTCTTGCATAATTTCTGCAAGGATCATAGCACTGTTTAAAGCATGTGCGTCTTTAAATGCATCATAATCTTTATAATCCTTGCGCCTTACTTTCCGTTTCTCAATAGCTCTCTCAATATCATGACTCAAAGCAGCTATTTTTAGACTCTCATCTGCATTTGGCTTTAATTTAAGTAACCAATCCAGGGTGTTTTCTGAATGGACATAATCTTCAGGAACTGAAGATTTTTTAATGATTTGATCAATTTTCTTTTTTGCCGAATTTATATTTTTCATTTCTATACAAAAGCCAAATCCGTCTTGCATTTTCGATATTCATCGAAACAGCAATTATTCCAAGTGTCAAAAAGGGCATATTTATCAATGCCCCCAGTAATATGATAAATATCCTGACATCACGTCCTATTCTAAAATAATGTTTCTCTGGCCCAAGTTTTCTTTTCATTAATCCATCGTATTTGTCTGCTGTATAGCTATTCATGAAAGTGCCTATGATCGCCAAAAATCCAATCACTATATCCCAATAATTATTATTGATTAAATAAGCGTGATAAGTCAACCCAAAAAGTAGAAAAGCATCGGCATAGCGGTCCAAAACAGCGTCCAACCATCCACCAAATTCTGTTGCCTTAAACTTCAACCTTGCAATTTCCCCGTCACAACCATCAATAACCGATGAGATTTGAGCCATTATTGCTCCTATAATTAAATTAAAATATCCTCCTAAAAAGAAAAATACCGCACCCATCATACTCAGGATAAAGGCAAATATCGAGACATGGTTTGGAGTGATCTTTGTTTTTAAAAGTAACTTTGTAATCCTAATGGATAATGGCCTATTCAAATATCTTGAAACAGGCCCGTCAGAAGTCTTCTTCAAATTACTAATAAGCAAGTTTTCCGCTTTACTAAATGCCATTTCATCATCTACATCAATCCAGTATTTATCCTGAATATCAAATGTTTTGGCATTACCGTAACCGGAAAGTATCCTTATTCCACCCGAAAGAGAACTGTCTCCCTTAGATAAGCTTTTTTCGATTGCAGGGAAAATGGCAGAGGAGCAAAGAAAAATCCCCGTATCATAAGCGTTAAAATCTCTGATGCTTTTTCCAATCGCCGTTATCTTATCGTCTATAACAAGAACTTTGGTAACATCATCAATATCAACTAACCTGTTCGAGTTTATGTTATGATCAACAGCCATAATGATTTCTCCATCAGCAATTTGTTCGTTTTTTAGATCTGCCAATATAGAATCTTCAAAGAGGTGATCTGTCATCAACAGTATAAAAGGCTCATTCAATAAATCTTTTGCTCTGAGAACGGATATGCCATTCTCCTTTTCCCATTCTTCATTAAGAATATGGGTTATTTGGATATTCTGACCCTGATTAAACTCGCCGAGATATTGCCTTACTTTCTCTCCCTCAAAACCCGTCACAATGTAAAAATCAGTAATGCCACTCCTTTTTGCCGTTAGTATGGTACGTTCAATAAGTGTTAATCCCAGAAGGGGAACAAGGGGTTTGGAATCGCCTTTATTGGATAATCTACTTCCACGACCGGCTGCAATGATTAGACATTTCATTACATTTTATTCTTTCTTATTTCTGAGATTAAGAGATCGGGGTCCCTAACATCCGCCATGCGATTAAGCTCGATCAGTGCATCCCAAGGAAGCATAGGCTTGTCCAAGGTCAGATACTTATTATGCATCTTTTGTACATAGTCCAAAGTCTGATTTTGGCGCATTTTGCGATTATGCTCCCTTACAGCAGCTCCTACATCTAGCCGCTCAAACTTTCGAAATTTCTTTTTCAGATCAGACATTTCCAACCAAAATATAAATTATTATGGTGACTAATACCAGAATGATGCTAAACGGTTTAGCAAATTTCCATGGCCTTACCTCAACTATCCCGGCATCTGTAGTTTTGAATAGAATCACTCCTTCGGAAACGCCATGAAACAAGATGCATTGCAAAAACCCCACAGGATACTGTTTTGATGTTGTGTGCTCAGGCACTTATGATTGATCCTAACTTAGCGGCAGTCTATGCTTTAAGAGGTCATTACCCCTATGTGGTGAAAGCTGATAAACTAAACTCCATAAAAGATTTAGAGAAAGCACAGCAGCTAGATCCCAACTACATTGAATCATATCAATATTTAGTCGAATTGAGCTTGTATTGTCGGACTATATGGAAAAAGACTCATTGTTCGAGAATATTAAAGATGAGCAAGAGTTTCAACGATTGGTAGGAATTGCCAGGGATAAGGTACGGCTAAAAAGAGAGGAAGTAAGGAAGTTGGAAGAATCAGGGGAGATACCTTCCAATTTGGATGATAGTGATTTATATTAAATCTCCATCAAACTGTTGCGCAACGATCCTCACTGGCAGGAAATGCTGGATAAGGTGGGTTTTCCAGAGCGAGTTCGAACGGCCGCTTTTGGCCGAAAGGAGACATTCAAGCCTCCGTATTTTCAGCCAATTCCAGGGCGTCATCAACTTCAATACCTAAATATTTAACTGTACTCTCAAGGCTCTTATGGCCAAGTAATAGCTGTATGGCTCTCAGGTTTTTTGTTCTGCGATAGATTAGTGTAGCCTTGGTCCTTCGAAGAGAGTGAGTGCCGTACATGATTGGATCAAGTCCTATTTCTGAAACCCAGGACTTTACTATTCTCGAATATTGTCTCTTAGAAAGATGGAGCGAATACTTCAATCTACTCTTGAATAAATAATCATCGTAGCGGAGGTTGGCAATTCTAATCCATGATTCGACAGATTTACGAGTCTGCTTTGTGATTTCAAATTGAACTGATGTTTTGGTCTTTTTTTGAATCACCATCGCTCTTTTGGAAACAACTGAGCCATTAGCTACGTCTTTGACTTTGAGAGTAATTAGGTCACTGCTTCGTAACTTGCTGTCAATCGCAAGATTAAACAATGCTAGGTCTCTGATTCGACCTGCAATTTCCAACCTAATTCTAATGGCACAGATTTCCTTTAGTTTTAGTGGTTGCTTTTGACCGACTAATTTACCTTGGTTCCAAGGTGATTGATTAGTATACTTCATGATCGTTCATACTGTTGGTTAATGTATCAGTATGAAACGAAATCACTGGCCGCTTTCGGCCCAGGCTATGTAAAAACACTTAGATGTAGTAAATTGATTCATAGAAACTGAGTGGAGTAAAAATCTATGAAAAAGTTTATATCTGGTGAGGATAGGCAACGGTTAGCTATGTTTCCCGAACGCCTTGATGATTCCATTACGGATGATAATCCTGTTCGATTTATAGATCTATTCATAGATGAACTTGACCTGTTAAAGCTTGGCTTTGACAAAGTTGAGCCTGCCAATACCGGGCGCCCTTCTTACCATCCATCTACTCTGCTGAAAATTTACATCTATGGTTACCTGAATCGCATCCAATCAAGCCGTCGACTAGAGCGAGAAACGCAACGAAATTTGGAGATGATTTGGCTAACAGGCCGCCTAAGTCCAGATTTTAAAACCATCGCAGACTTTCGAAAAGACAATGGATCAGCGATTAAAAAGGTGTTCGGTAAATTTGTAGTGCTGTGCAGGCATATGGGAATGTTCACCGATTCTCTCATTGCAGTTGCTGGTAGTAAATTTAAAGCCGTCAACAGCAGTGATAACAATTACACTGAACAAAAACTGAAGGCTAGAATTAAACAAACTGAAGATCGGGTGGCCCGTTATTTGGATGAGTTAGATCGGGCTGATCAGCAAGGCGATTCGGTGGGTCGTTAGCGGTCATTCAGTGAACGGCTGCTTTCGGCCAAAAGCGGCCGTTCGGGTTCCATTAGTATTGAAAATCCTAATTCTAAATATTTACGAAATACATATCAAGATCTCCTTTTCCTTTTGCATTTATTTTGCCACGGTATTCACAGGCGAAGTACTCTTTTATTAAGTTATGCGTATAGGCTGAAATATTAATTCGTCCTTCCTTACTTGAGGACTCAATTCTGGCTGCGATATTTACTGTATCACCAAAAACATCGTATGTGAATTTTTTCTTTCCAACTACACC
>QIEB01000407.1 GCA_003229495.1 Flammeovirgaceae bacterium | reverse complement strand
CAATGCTCTTGGCCAACAAACGGTTTTAGTGAATTTAACGTCTTCTAAAGTAACAGAATTGAATATTGAAAATTTACTTTCTGGGCTCTATTTTGTAGAATTAAGCTCGCTTCAGGGCATCTACAGGGGTAAATTTATTAAAAGATAGTTAGTGCTATTCATTGAAATTCAAGGTACTGACTATTGGACCCAAAAGAGATTCTTAAAAAATAGCAGATAATTCAGTAATTTTAGTTCCTTCAAAATTTGAGAGTTGTGAATAACCGGTATTCTAGAGAACTATTTTTGGCAATTTGCTCTTATCATAAAAATCCGAACGTTTAATGAAGATTTTTTCCAAAATTCTTCTGCTGTTGCCTTTGATACTTTTAGCCACCTGGGAGTACGCTCTGGCCACGCATATCAGGGCAGCCGAAATCACCTCCCGACGGGTGTCAAACGTATCTCTGACATACCAATTCACCCTGACAGGTTTTACTGATACGGGATCACCGGTAAGATTTGGCGATGGTATTATTGATTTTGGAGACGGTCGAACGGTGCAGATTGATCTGGAAGCAGACTCTTTCGTTGACGGAATATTCCTTGGTAAAAACAATGAGATAGAGCAGTACATAGTTAAAATTACTCATACATATAATTCACCAGGCGTTTATGTGATCAGTTATCGCGAGCCCAACCGCAATGACGAAATTGTCAATATAAATAAAGGAAACTCTGTACAGACCCCTTTTTATATTGAATCTCAAATACTGATCGACCCCTTTATTGGTCTAAACAGTTCTCCGGTATTGCTGGTACCGCCAATCGACCGCGCCGGAGTGGGCATAAAATTTATTCACAATCCCGGCGCTTTTGATGCAGATGGAGACAGTTTGTCCTATCGCTTTGTAATACCCCTACAAGATAAGGGGCAGGTGGTGCCAAATTATGAAGACCTGAACGATCCTGATTTCTACATAGATCCTTTTAACTGGAGCTTTGGAAATGAAGGCATGACAGGACCGGCAGAATTATTTCTGGACCCCGTTGCCGGGGACTTGGTATGGGATGCCCCGGGAAACCTGCTGCAAAATTCTCTGGGTGATTTCTCGGAATATAATGTGGCCTTTTACATAGAAGAATGGCGTAAGATCAACGGAGTATTTCGATTGATCGGGTTTGTGACCCGCGATATGCAGATCATCGTAGAGGGCACAGATAATGAAAGGCCTGAAGTGATAATCCCGGCCGACACCTGTATTGAAGCAGGAACTACTTTAGTGGAGCTCATTCAGGGCAATGATCAGGACAATGATTTTGTACTATTGGAAAGTTTCGGAGGGGTCTATCAAGACGTTCCATTGGAGTTTGCCACCTACAGTTCCCCTCCAGGGGTATTTCCTCCTATATTCCAGCCCCAACCGGGCTTACTGGAATTTCAGTGGGAGACCAATTGTAGCCATGTACGGGAAAGACCTTATCAAATTCAGTTTAAAGTTACCGATAGTTCCACGGTTAATCAGTTCCATCTGACATTAGTGGATATAAAGACCTGGAATGTTACCGTAGTGGCCCCCGCCCCGGTATTAACTAACCTCGATGTGGGGTCCAGCACTTCAGTGCTGCTAACCTGGGACGATTATCAGAGCCAGTGCACCAATAACCCGGATGTTGAGATCCAGGTCTGGCGCAGGATTGGGAGCTTCGATTTTACCCCGGAAGGATGTAATATAGGTATTCCGGAAGGATCTGGTTATGAACTGGTGGGAACCACCGGGGTGGGAGAGACTTCGTTTCTGGACGATGATAACGGTAGTGGTTTAAATCCTGGGTCTACTTATTGCTACCGGCTGGTTGCGGTATTCCCAGCCCCTGGAGGGGGAACTAGTTATGCTTCAAATGAGATTTGTCAGACAATTGAATTAAGTGGTTCGGTACTGACCAATGTTGATATCACAGAAACAAGCAATACTGATGGTGAAATATTTGTGCGATGGATTCAACCCATCAATGTGGATGCTGGTACATTTCCTCCCCCATACACTTATGACTTGTCCAGAGCCCTGGGTTTTTCAGGAAATGCCGGAAGGGTAGTGCTGGGTACCGGGCTTACCGATACTACTTTTTTTGATACCGGTCTAAATACTATGGACCAAGTGTATAATTACCGGGTAAAACTGTTCGATAGCAACGGAGTTCTGATAGACAGTTCTTCCAGCGCCTCGTCTGTACGCCTGGATGCGGTGTCTTTAAATCAATCCATTCAACTGACTTGGGAGGCTCAGGTACCTTGGTCAATTAGTACACAAAGCTTTCCTAATCATAACATTTATCGAAACAACGTATTGAATGCCTTTCCGGATTCACTGGTGTTGATCACTTCGGTGAATGTGACCACCGGCGGACAGATGTTCCTGGACGACGGCAGTATAGTAGGGCCGCCGTTGTCCCAAGACCTGGAGTACTGCTACTACGTAGAGACTTTTGGAAGTTATGATAACCCACTTATTACAGAGCCACTAATTAACAAGAGCCAGATAATCTGTGCCCAGCCTGGTGATGAGATTCCGCCTTGTACACCAATACTTTCATTGGAGGTAAGGGATTGTGAGCAATTCATGGCTGACAAACCCTGCTCATTCGATGATTTCAGCAATACCATTAGCTGGAGGCGGGATCCTGATGCTTCCTGTGATGATGACATCAGGAGCTTTAATATATATTTCTCAGATTCCGGGACGGAAGGATCTTTCAATCTTATAGCCAATGTGCCGGATACTTTCTTTATACACGAGAATTTACCCTCGTTTGCCGGATGTTACCAGGTTTCAGCGCTTGACCGGTCAGGTAATGAAAGTGAGCTGACGGAAGTGTTGTGTATAGACAATTGTCCCAATTATTACCTGCCCAATGTATTTACACCTGACAACGGTGACAATATTAATGATGTATTCCAGGCTTATTTTGACTTTCCCGGTAGTAGCGAGGTGGATTTTAGCAAGTGTCCACGTTTTGTGGCGGTGCTTAATATAATAATTGTAAACAGATGGGGCAAAGAGGTCTTCAGCTTCAGCTCCAACGACCCGGAAAATGAAGGAAATATCCTCTTCAGTTGGGACGGGAATGATAAGAATGGGAATCCTTTGCCAGGTGGTATTTACTACTATGTGGCGGACATTACTTATAATGTACTGGACCCCGGAAAAGCAAATACCCAGATAAAAGGCTGGGTACACCTACTGCGTCAAGCCACGGAGTAAACGGTCATGGGCCCTATCATATTTTTTGACGGCGTTTGTAATTTGTGTAATAGGTCTGTGGATTTCATCCTAAGACATGATGGTAAGGAAAATTTCCGGTTTGCTTCACTGCAATCAGAGGTCGCCAAAGATCTGATGAAAAATAAAGGTTTGGATTTGCAAAATATGAGAACTATAATCTTGATTAAAAACGGCAAGATCTTTTATCGAAGCAATGCCATTCTGGAAATTTTACGGCAACTAGCAGCACCCTGGCCTTTATTTTATGTGTTAAAACTGGTACCCCGGTTTGTTCGTGATGGCCTGTACAATCTGGTATCAAAACACAGATACAGCTGGTTTGGTAGGCGGGATACTTGCCGGATTCCCAGTACCAAAGAGAGGGCGCGATTTTTGGAGGAAGAAAGTGGGTTTTCCCTTGTTTAGATAAGATTACTTTTATCATTTGACATAATCCTACATTTCCGTTAGTTTCGCGCCAAACTATTGATTAATCCAATGAAAGCTTACATTTTTCCCGGACAGGGTTCCCAATACCCAGGCATGGGGCAAGATCTTTCCAATCTTGAACAAGCCAACCATCTTTTTGAAAAAGCCAATCAACTGCTGGGGTTTTCATTGACAGAAATAATGTTTCATGGGTCAAAGGAGGAATTGACTAAAACCAAAGTGACTCAGCCGGCAATTTTCTTGCATTCAACTGTATTGGCACTTACTAATCCCAATTTCAAACCAACTATGGTTGCTGGTCATAGTTTGGGTGAGTTTTCAGCGTTGGTGGCCAATGGTACCCTGAGTTTTGAAGATGGGCTTTCTTTGGTAGCCCAGCGGGCAGTCGCCATGCAGAAGGCTTGCGAGTTGCAACCTGGGACCATGGCAGCGGTTTTGGGTCTTGAAGGACCCATTGTAGAAGAGATTTGTCATTCAATTGACGATATTGTAGTTCCAGCAAACTATAACTGCCCCGGGCAATTGGTGATCTCCGGTACGTTTTCAGGAGTGGAAGCGGCTTGTCAGAAGTTGATTGATGCCGGGGCCAGACGTGCGATTATATTGCCAGTGGGAGGAGCTTTTCATTCGCCATTAATGGAGCCTGCCAGAGAGGAATTGGAAAAGGCCATCAATGCTGTAGATTTTAAGACTCCCAATTGCCCTATTATCCAAAACGTAGATGCCCAGTCCCATACTGAGATAGCAGCGATCAAGGCAAACTTGATTGCCCAATTAACCGCACCAGTGCGTTGGACACATAGCATTCGGCAGATGATTGACCAAGGGGGCACGGATTTTATTGAAACCGGTCCCGGCAAAGTGCTGCAAGGCCTGGTGAGGAAAATCAATGCGGAGGTAAAAGTTGGTGCGGTTAGTCAAGGACTGAAGGATTGAAGGACTGAAGGATCCCCTCGGAACTGTTGAAATGTTCAAATGTTCAATTGTTCAATTGTTCAATTAATCTACTGCTCCCCATCCCTAGCACCCTCGTCCCTTAATCAATGATAGAAGGAGGGAGGATTGAATGTTTATGGTTCAATTGTTCACATGTTCACATGTTCAAATGTTCCCAATCCCTAACACCCTCGTCCCTCGTCCCTAACTACGGTCACCGATAGTGAATCGGCACACTGATCGAGTAATTGTTGATTGGTCAACCTCAAAACCGGATGCAAAAAGTGAGGGGCGATTTCTGCCAATGGTTTCAGAACGAATCTTCTTGCACTAATTCTTGGATGAGGTATGTTCAGTTCCGGATGGTTGAAAATCAGATTTCCATAGTACAATAGATCAATATCTATGGTCCTGTTTTGGTAACCATTTTTCCTGTTCCTCCCCAGCCCAATTTCGATTTTTAAGATCTTGTCCAAAATATTTAAGGGCTCTAATACCGTTTCAATGGTAAGGACTTGATTTAAAAAGGTGGGGGAATCTGACATGCCCCAAGGCTCTGTACTGTATTGAGACGATTCTTGCAAGATGGGCCCTAAATGTTGAGTTATTTGCTTTCTGGCCTCAACTAAATGACCGATCTTGTTACCCAAATTTGATCCCAGTAATAGATATACCCCTGTCATCCAGTAAAAAGGCCAAAAATATAAATTCTCTTTGTCTTGTAACGGCAATCTAGTAACATTATAAGTTATTGAAATTAATCCACCGTAAATGTTTTTAAAGAATGTATTTGCTACCCTGGTAGCCTTGATTATATTTTCCGTTACCGTACTTGTGATTCTAACAGTTGGTATAGGGGTGATCTCATCCGTCAGTGAAAAGCCCGTCGATATTGCTGACAACAGCATACTTCATCTTAAAATAGATCGACCTATCCTCGAAAGGAGTGTGGAAAACCCGTTTGGTGAGGTGATATCGTTTGGAGGCAGACACGCCGGTATTGGATTGAAGGAGCTTATACAAGCCATCAAACGTGCCGCCCAGGACGACCGGATACAAGGAATATTTCTAGAGCCAAAATACCTATACTCCGGACTAGGCAAGTTGTACGAATTACGACAGGAATTGGAAACCTTCAAAGAAACAGGAAAGTTCGTAATTGCCTATGGTGAGTATTATACAGAGTCCGAATACTATTTAGCTTCTGTGGCGGATGAGGTTTATTTGCCTGAAGAGGGAATGCTGGAGTTTAATGGATTTCGCGCTGAGTACAATTTCCTTAAGGGTACCATGGATAAACTGGGTATTGAGACTCAGGTCTTTAAAGTTGGGGCTTACAAAAGTTCCGTTGAGCCATTCACACGCACGGACATGAGTGAAGAATCCCGGGAGCAAACAGCGGCATTGTTGAAGTCATTTTACTCTACCTACCTGGACGATATAACCAGCAGTAGAGACCTGGATAGAATTAAACTGAGACAGGTAGCTGATAGTATGTTGGCCACCAGCGCTAAAGACGCTTTAAAACATCAACTTATTTCGGACACTAAATATTTTGACCAGGTACTAGCGGAGTTAAAACTCCGCACTGATATTGATTCAGCAGACGACCTTAAGTCTGTCCGACTAGGTCCTTACCTAACCTCAACTTCTAGTTTGTATCAGGGTTCCGAAAAAATTGCGGTAGTATTTGCCGATGGAGAGATTTTAAATGGTAAAGGAAACAGGGAGAGCATTGGTTCAGAATCATTTTCCAAACAGCTGCGAAAACTACGAGAGGATGATCGCATTAAGGCTATTGTGCTTAGGATCAATTCTCCAGGCGGCAGCAGTTTAGCCTCCGATGTAATTTGGCGGGAAGTAATGAAGACCAGTGAGGTAAAGCCTATTATTGCTTCTATGTCTGACCTTGCGGCATCAGGGGGGTATTATATAGCTATGGCCTGTGACTCAATAGTAGCCCAGCCGCTAACCATCACCGGATCCATAGGGGTATATTCCTGGCATTTTAACGCCCAGGAGTTGTTGGAGGATAAATTGGGCATTACTACAGAGGTTGTGAAGACCGGGCCCTTATCCGATGTTTTCACAATTTCAAGACCTTTTACCGATTACGAGAAGGCCATGTTTCAAAAAAGTGTCAATGAGGGCTATCAGACTTTCATTACCAAAGCAGCCATCGGTCGAGAGATGGCTGTGAGCGAAATTGACGCCGCTGCTGGTGGGCGCATTTGGTCCGGCGTTCAAGCCCAGGAAAAAGGATTGGTTGACGTTATTGGTGGTTTAGATGACGCAGTGGCTCTTGCAGCAGCAGCAGCAGGCTTGGAAGACGACCAGTACCGCCTTCGCTACTACCCAAGGCAAAAAAGTATTTGGGAAGAACTTTTGAGTGATTTTGGTGGCATATACGAAGAGAGTAGCATGAAATTCAAGCTAGGAAAGTTTTACCCATTGATGAAGAAAATTAAGAATTTACAGAATTACCAGGGTTTACAAGCCCGGCTTCCATTCGATATTACTATTCAGTAGGAATAACCCCCTAGATCCCCCTTTTCGAGGGAGACTTATAAAATTCTCATAAAAATATCCGTCAATAAGGGTGGTAGTTTATTTTTGCAACAATTTTGATCATATTGCCCAATAAAAGATTGCTATGGTTACAGATATCCGAACTGATTGGACCCGGGAGGAGATAAGTGAAGTATATAATATGCCGGTATTGGAGCTGATCCATCAGGCTGGTACTGTCCATCGCGCTTATCATGATGCTCAGGAGGTTCAGGTTTGTACATTATTGTCTATTAAAACCGGAGGATGTCCCGAAGACTGTGGCTATTGCCCGCAAGCTGCCCGCTACCATACTGAGGTGACGGTAGAAAAACTACTTCCCGCCGAACAAGTGATTGAGGCTGCCTTGGTGGCTAAAGATGCAGGTAGTACTCGATTTTGTATGGGTGCTGCCTGGCGAGAGGTCAGGGACAACGGGGATTTTGACAGGGTATTGGAAATGGTTAAAGGCGTTTGCAATCTTGGTATGGAAGTATGCTGTACTCTGGGTATGTTAACCGCCGAACAAGCCGAAAAATTAAAACAAGCTGGATTGTATGCTTATAACCACAATCTGGACACCAGTGAGGATCACTATAAGAAGATTATTACCACCAGAACCTACCATGACCGATTGAAAACATTGGATAATGTTAGAGATGCTAAAATTTCCGTATGCTCTGGAGGAATTATTGGTCTTGGCGAAGCTGTAAAAGATCGCATCGATATGCTATACACGCTAAGTTCTTTACCAGAGCATCCCGAATCAGTGCCCGTAAATGCCCTGGTCCCGGTACCAGGGACGCCAATGGAAGACCAGGAAAAGGTCTCTGTCTGGGACATGCTCCGGATGATTGCTACCGCTAGAATAATAATGCCCAAGGCCATGGTGCGGTTATCTGCTGGCAGAGTGCGAATGAACATAGAGGAACAGGCATTATGTTTCTTGGCAGGTGCGAATTCAATTTTTGCAGGAGATAAATTGTTGACTACTCCAAATCCAGGAATCGAGTCTGACCAGGAATTATTTCAAAGATTGGATCTTAAGCCTCGACCAGCATATAAGAGTTTTTAGTTTTTAGTTTTGAATTTTTAGTTCTTAGTTTCTCTTTTTTGAAACTGCTCAGCACTTTCTTTGTCTCATGGATAAAAGAAGTATAGTAAAAGACAAAGCAATTGCATTTGCGATGGGAGTGGTAGGCTTATATAGTTTCTTAAGAGATGAGAAAGAATATGTACTTTCAAAGCAACTCCTTAGAAGCGGAACATCCATTGGGGCAAATGTTAGTGAAGCACTTGCAGGGGAAAGCAGGGTGATTTTTTACACAAAATGTCAATAGCCTCAAAAGAATCAAGAGAAACATACTATTGGCTTTCCCTGCTTCAAGAAAGTCAGCTGGTCAAGTACAATTTCAGCCGGGAATTGGATCAGTGTCGAGAACTTATTAAGTTACTAACTGCGATTGTTAAGACAACCGCTCAAACTAAAAACTAAAAACTAAAAACTAAAAACTACTTAAAACAGCTTAAAACCAACACTTAAAATCCATTGATTGTTTGTTTGATTAGTTGCAAAACCAAAAAGCTCATCTCCAAAAGTGCTCAGATTACCTTCATATTTAAGGTCAAGGACCAGGCTCCAAAGATCTAACCCTACCCCGGCTTGATATCCGATAGTAGCGTCCTTATACCCCGATTTGATTTCTTCTTCAAGTCCTTCTACGTTTGCGTCAAGTAGCAAACTAAGGGTAGGTCCGGCTTGTACCCGGAAGACCTTTAAGAATCGCGTACCCAGCATAACCGGGAAGTCCAGTTTGTTAAACTTTACCTCTCGTATTTCATTCAAAACACCGTCATTGAGTTTAATTTCCCCTCCGGACTGAGTAAACAATGCTTCTGGTTGAATGTATAAGAAACCAAGCGTGATCCTGGAAAAAATACCTGCGTGAAAGCCCGTAGTGGCATTTCCGGAAGAGATTGTTTCACCGCCAATGGTAAATGGGTCAAAATCAATACTCGAGGAACTGAACCCAACCCTGGGTCCTACAGTAAATTGACCATAAATAACGTTCATCATGAGCAGCGCCATGAAGGTGAGTATAGCCTTTTTCATAATTCTGTTTATTTGTAAGGATACAATGTGTATCTAAAACTTTATATATTTGGAATTATTGTTACAATTATTGTTCCAAACTCCATAATCTTCTATTTTAAACAGATGAGTAATGTCCGGAAATGGTTGCATAGGCAACTAATAAAAAGACAGAAAAATGGAAATCTGCGAACATTAAAATTAAGAGAAAAGCTTATTGACTTCAGTTCCAACGACTACCTGGGACTATCTTCAAACGAACAATTATTATCTTCCACCCGGGAAGCCTACGCCTCCCGTGGATTGTCAATTGGTTCTACAGGCTCCAGGTTGCTTACTGGAAACAGTCGGTTACATTTGGAACTTGAATCTAAATTAGCGGAGTTCTTCCAGGCCCCTGCAGCTCTATTGTTTAACTCCGGATATGCCGCCAACTTAGCCCTGATATCGACTGTCCCACAGCGCGGTGATACTATCTTGTATGACCAAGCCATACACGCATGTATTAAAGAGGGAGCACGTCTTAGCCAGGCCAACTACCATTCATTCAGGCACAATGATGGGGATGATCTGAATCAAAAACTTAAGCGTTCCACAGGGAATAAATTTGTAGTTGTGGAATCATTATATAGCATGGAGGGGGATACTCCGCCAATTAGAGAATTTATTGCCCTCTGCAAACAATTTAGGGCTGAGTTGTTCATCGATGAAGCCCATACCACCGGGTGGGTTGGAGCCAACGGTGGGGGCTGGGTATTAGAACAGCAACTATCGCAGGAATTCCTGGCCCGGGTATATACTTTTGGTAAAGGCCTGGGAACCCACGGTGCTTGTATTGTTGGAAGTCAGGAATTGATAGACTACCTGGTTAACTTTGCTCGCCCATTTATTTATACCACCGCCTTGCCTCCCCATAGTGTAATTTCTATAAATTGCGCACTTGAATTTGTCAAGGGACGCCCTTTGCCCGGAGTGATATTAAAAGAAAAAATCAATTATTACCTGGAGCATGCTGAGAAAATAGAGGTGGAAAAATCCTTGAATATAGATAGTCCCATACAATGGATTATGACAAAGGGAAATAGCAATGCCCTTGCCTTTAGTGACTATTTACGTAACCGGGGATTTGATGTCCGCCCCATATTATCTCCTACAGTACCTGAAGGTAAAG
>QIEB01000404.1 GCA_003229495.1 Flammeovirgaceae bacterium | reverse complement strand
CATCATTAGCCGACCAATAAAGTAAGGAGTTGTCATTGTTATCACTGCCTGGACCGCAGGAAATAAACAGGGTAAAACATAGTATCAACAGTACAGAAAAATCAAGGCTTTTGGGTGCCCGAATAACTTCAATTTTAATGTGTTTTAATCTCAGCAATGAATTTACCGTCAGTAATGACCAAAGATCTTACAAGAAAGGTAAAATATTTCAAGTTTGACAGTTTCCTAGTTCATCACAATCACCTTTTGAACCACTGGTTTGTCCAGACCCCTGAGTACTACCATATACTGCCCGTTATTTCTGTCCGGGATTCCAGGTAATCCGTTGGAAACCGGCACCAGGGCTACCGGAATAGAGTTTTTGTAAACGACGTCCCTGTAGATCAATCAAATCGATTTCTAAAGGCGCTCCGTTGGTAATAAACTCCAGCTGTGTTGGTCCATCAATTGGATTTGGGTATACTTTCAATAGTTCATCTCTTTTCAGACTGCTGAGGTAACTTTCACCAATGATGGGTACGGTTTCGAAAGAGTTCAATAATACCTGAGCGTTATTGTTGGTAGTAGACCCCAACCACTGTTCCAGCAATGAAGCATAGATCTGCCGGAAGTCGTACTGCATTTCTAAGTTATTTTCATAGGTTGCATTAGGAGATATAGTGGGATTGTTCCCTAGTACCCCACCGATAACTTCATTCCCGAAGACAAACATAGGTGCAGCAGCACCGTGATCTGTTCCTGAACTGGCGTTGGAAACAATACGCCGTCCAAATTCCGAAAATGTCATTCCCACCACCCGGTCATCTACTCCCTGAAATTTCAGGTCGGCCATAAAGCTGGTTACTGACTGGTCAAGAGACCGCAATAAGTTGGCATGTGTGCCCCGGGAATGATCATCCTGGTCAACCTGGTTACTATGAGTGTCAAAACCTCCATGTCGTACCAGATATAAAGGCGTTTGTAATCCTCCGGCTATCAATCTGGCCACAATTTTAAGTTGCTGAGCTAACCGATTGCCATCAGGATAGTTTCCTTGTTGGGTCACTTTAGCAGCAGCTTGCTTTACTACATCCCCATAAAGTTCTGATTGACGGGCAATCAGCCGGACATACTTTAATTTTTCTCCCGCTAAAGTGTCTGGCGTAGGTTCCTCTATATTGTCCACCAGGTTATAGAACGAATCCGGGTTACTGACCACCATGCCCATAGCTGCTGCGGGGCCCTGAAATACCAGGGAGGCCCCCGAACCAATTTCAATGGCCAGCGGGTCGGTTACAGACTCATTGGGATAGGCTTCCGGATATCCTGGAAACTGGCTATCCAGGTAACGACCGCTCCAACCAGAGTTCACCAATTGCTTGGAATCTGAAGCTGACATCCAGATGTCTGTGCTGCGAAAATGAGAAAAATTCTGTTCCGGATAACCCACTGATTGTATGATACCTAACCTTCCATCATTGAATAATGATTTGAATCCACCCAGTGACGGGTGCAGTGCTACCCCAGTGTTATCCAAAGGCAACAATTTATCTTCAGGTAAGATCACATGTCGCCTCACCCTATTCAAACTGGACAACTGATCAAGTGGGATTACAGTATTCAATCCATCATTACCCCCTTGTAGGTAAATAATGACCAAAACACGATCGTGGTCGGCAGCCAACTGTAGCAAAGAGGTCAAAGCGCTTTTACCCGGCATGGTAAAGCCCAAGCTGCCCAGTAAACCGGGTACTGCCACTGCATGGCTGGCGCGGTGCAAGAATGTTCTTCTCTTCATTACATTAATTGAAATTCACCCCTTTGCAGCAATCGCTGGAACAACGATTTTACCCGGGTCTCTACTATCAGTTTATATTCTTCATTGCCCGGGTCATTTATGTAGTCATTCCAGGCATTGGTCCAATAACGATCTGCAATTTGGCCGGAAAGCAGACTGGATTTTAACTCATCAAGTTCGTCTACCCCCAATGGCATGCCTAATAATATTTCACTCAGTTCAGTCAACAATTGGGTAGGGTCAGCTGGTTGATCAAGACCGTTTATAAAAGTCAATAGGTTGGCCGGTATTTGAATATTTTGGTTGACCCAAAAGCCCCAATAAACCAGCGAGTCACTGGTACTGGCTCGAGAGGAGATGGTATCGGTAGTGATCCAGGCTTTGTCAAATTGAGGCGCCTGGTAATATGCCGGCCAGCCCGAAACACTGGGTGGATCTGCTATTTCCAAACCTTTATTGGCCATATTCCAGATCATACTCCGATGAATACCAAAATCCAAAGTTGGGTTGCCCGGATCGGGAGATTTAACCTCCAGACTCCGCCATAATCCAAGTAGGTAATCAAGTGGATTTTTTATTAAGGCCCCGTAATTCAACGCATCATAAAAATGCTCACTTTTAAACAGTGTCTCCAATACCGGTAAAATTTCATAATTATTTGATCTGAGGATCTCGGCCATGGGGGCAATTACCGTTTGTTCAACCCCGGCGTCTATTTCACTATATACAAAGAATTGATACAAACGCCGGCTGAGGTAAAGCGCTGTTTCATTATTTTCAAAGATCATATCCAGCAACTCCTCCATCTCCTGCGCTCCTTCTGCTCCTGATTTTCCTTTTATCAAGCGGTTGCCATAGAACTCAGAAAACTGTTTGTCAGAGGTATCGTGTCTTTCTTCCAAAAAACCACTGGTTACCGGGCTTTCACTATTAACCTCTTCCCAATTGATCACCCAACCGGTTAACACCCGGGCAGCTGCTTGTACATCCCCTTCGGTATAGCTGGAATTAGGGCCTTTGCCAATACAGAACAGCTCCTGCAATTCACGTGCATAGTTTTCGTCCGGTGCCTCCTTATTATTGCGAGTGCCATTTAGATATATTAACATGGCGGGATCTAAGGTTAGCTCCCTTATCATGGTTTTGAAATTGCCAAAGGCATTGCGCCGTAAGAGTTCAAAATACTGATAGCTGGTCTTGGCAATAAAAATACCCCAGCTTTGGGTAGCCAATAAATTGTGCCAGAATAGCAACATCTTTTCATGCAATGTGGCTTCCTGATTTAATATGTTTCCAATCAGCCAGCTTTTTAAGGAAATTATACGGCGGCCCTCATATTCATTCGCATAAGGCGCATTAATCCAGGTCTCTCCAAAAGGTGTATTAGGGTCCTCTACTCCTTCAGAAGCATCATTGTAATAGTTGAGCGGTGGAAAAGGGACGGGTGAAGTCCGCAGCAATTGATCAACTGCTTCACCTGGTGATAAGTTCCTGAAGGCGTCCAACTCAGATTTCTTTATTCCAAATAAAGTCCGTCTCAGTAAATGAGTTATCTGAGCCATCCCCCAGGGCCCATTGTATGGATTCAGACCTGATTGAATGCTGGCAATACTCCCTGCGGCCTTGCCAGATTGCTGGAAAGAAATGTTAGAATTATTCTCGCTATTTAACTGGACAGGGTTTACTTCACGGAACTGGTCTACCCAGTGCTGAAAATTGGCAGGCCGGGGGTCATTCCGGTTAGTATCAGCGAAAATTTGATTCACAGTTTCAATTAAATTTGGACTCGAATAACCTTAAAAATACAAGAATTGGGTCTTTTTAAAAGCTGGATTAGTTTTGAAACATTACTTGAGTAATCGTTTCTTCTTATATAGGACGTGAAAATTGCTATGATGGTAACAGGGCAGGCGCATTGGCACCCGCACTATCTTCGGCACCTCTTTATTGTACGAATTATTTTTTGTTTTCTAAAATGTTTAACTTAAACCAGTTATCTGCCATTAAACATGATTTAACAGAAAGAAGCTATTATTAATGGAAAATAAACAAAAAAAACTCAACAATTTGCCAAACAATTCTCACGAAATAACTATTGGATTTGGTGGCGCAGCAGGCGACGGTCTTGATAAATCCGGGAATCTGCTGGCAAGGGTAATAAATCGACATGGCCTGCATGCTATTTCCTATAATAGCTATCAATCCTTGATCCGCGGGGGTCATACTTTTCTAAAACTTCGTATCAGTGAAAGAAAGGAAATGTGCTATGGTGATCATTTCAAGGTATTGCTTGCCATGAATCAGGACAGCATTGAACGGCATGCACCTGCGGTTGAACCTGGTGGAGTGATAATTTTTAATTCTGATAAGGTTACCTGTGACTCCTCTCTTCTTCAGGAAAATGTTCAGATAGTACCCCTTTCATTTAGGAAGTTAACCTCAGATATGGGTAAACTAATTCCCATCATGCAAAACACCATGATTCTTGGATCATTACTTTATCTGGTGAACATTGATTTTAAAACATTGGAGCAAGTATTAGGTGATATTTTTGCACAAAAAGGTCAGGAAATAATAGATCAGAACACTAGTGTTGCTCGAATAGGTTATCAGACAACCCAGGAACATTTTGCTTCTGCCAAAATTAATATCGACTGGAATTTCACTCATATCAGCAAACCGTTTTACTCTGGAAATAGTGCCATGGCATTAGGTGCCGTGGCAGCAGGCTTAAAATTCTACGCGGCCTATCCAATGAGCCCCGCAACAAATATTTTACATTGGTTAGTCACAAACAGCGAACGGTGTGGGGTGCTTGTCAAACAGGCTGAAGATGAAATTGCGGTCATAAATCTGGCAATTGGCGCTGGATATGCAGGTGTTCGATCGATGTGTGCAACTTCAGGCGGTGGTTTTGCTCTTATGACAGAGGCAATAGGTGAAGCAGGTATGTTCGAGACTCCGGTTGTTATCATCAATGTTCAACGTGGAGGACCATCCACTGGTCTACCTACCAAAACCGAACAAGGCGACCTAAATCAAGCTATTGGAGCATCCCAAGGTGATTTCCCCAAAGTAATACTGGCACCTAAAAGTACCACAGATTGTTACCATATTGTTGGTGAAGCGCTCAATATCGCCGAACAATATCAGCTCCCGGTAATAATTTTATCAGATTTATTAATGGGTGAAAACTTTGAGACTATAGAACCGGGATCGTGGTCGCATGAGGTAAATATTAACCGGGGCGATCTCATAGAACAGATTCCTCAATCAATGAAGGGAAAAGATGGATTTAAACGCTACACATTCACTTCCTCAGGGATATCACCCAGACCGCTTATTGGCAGCGAGGGAATGGCCTATGTAACCGCTTCTGACGATCATGATGAAGACGGGGTAATAATCAGCGATGAATTTACCAACACCGCGATAAGGCGTAAAATCAATGAAAAGCGAATGCGTAAGTTAGAGGGAGTGCTCAATGAGCTTGAACCTCCACAGCTTGAAGGATCTGAAGATTCGGAAGTAACATTGATTGGATGGGGTTCGACCTGGGGGGTAATTCACGAAGCAATTGAACAATTGGAAGTGGAAGGAATAAATGCCAACCAGCTCCATTTTAGATACCTGCTGCCGTTCCATTCAAAAGAATCTCTTCAAATCCTGAATAAATGCAAAAAAACCATTGTTGTGGAATTGAATGCCACCGGGCAATTTGCCAGGCATTTGAAAGCAGAAACGGGATTCTCTAGCACCGATGTCATCCTAAAATATGATGGTGAACCATTTGAACCAAGAATGATTACACAACGGGTAATAGCTATTCTAAAGGGTGAACCTCTTGACTTGAATGTTACCCAATCTGAGGCACGTGAAATGGCTTACCATTATATTCGGGTTCATCTCAAGGATAAGCTTCGTCCTTCGAATATTATTCAAACTTCACAAAATGGTTATGGAGAACCGGTTTGGGTATTGGATCTTATTGAAAGGAATAATGGGGAACTGAAAGGAAAACTGACCATTGGTGTAGAAACAGGGTCCACACATAAATGGGATCCATCTAACTTGGAACAGTAAATGATTAATAATTTATGTAGTCACAAAATATTAAGGAGGAATTAACCATGAGTACAGCAAATACTATTACTGAAAAAACCTTCAAAACTCGTGTAGTGGAAGTTAGCCCGGATTGGTGCCCTGGTTGTGGGGATTTTGGCGTATTGTCATCCCTCAAAAAAGCCACGCTGGAAAAAGAGATAAAATCACATGAAATGCTGGTAGTATCAGGAATCGGCTGTTCATCAAATCTTCCAGGTTATGTGAATGCCTATGGAATTCACAGCTTGCACGGTAGGTCACTACCTACAGCAACGGGGGCTAAATTAGCAAACCACAATTTAAAAGTAGTGGTAACAGGTGGTGATGGTGATGGGTTTGGAATCGGTGTGGGCCATTTTATACATGCCATGCGCAGGAATCTGGATTTAACCTATGTAGTAATGGATAATGAAATCTACGGGTTAACCACCGGACAGGCCTCCCCCACCACTATGAAAGATCACAAAACAAAAACCACTCCACGGGGCAATGTTGAACAACCTATTAATCCCCTAATGCTGGCTCTGGTTTCAGGTGCAACCTTTGTTGCGCGAGCGTTTTCCGGTCAACCGGCACACTTGAGCTCCCTAATTGAGCAAGGTATCGCTCATAAAGGCTTTGCGTTTATCGACGTATTCAGTCCATGTGTCACTTACAATAAACTCAATACTTATGCTTGGTTTAAAGAACGGATATATAAGTTAGAAGACGAGGCACCAGATAGAGATCCAGCCGACTTTTCGGATGCGATGTCCACGGCAATGGAATTCGATGATCGTATCCCAATAGGATTGGTTTACAAAGTAGAAAAACCAACCTATGAAGATACAGAACCTGTTTTATTAAACGGTCCGTTAATCAAGCAACCGCTAGGTATAAAAAAAGAACTTTTTGATCAATTATTGCTGGAAACCATGTAGAACGGCTATTCATTTTTCATTCGTTACAATACCTGTTGGAATTCCTCTTTGATTCGCCTCAACTGTTAAAGTACAAAGTTAGGTCTCATAAATGGTTTTGCCTTTAATAGGTGATTGAAAGCTACAACAACCAGAAATAACACCGAGGTGAAATAATAAAATTATCTTAAAAACATCTTCTTATTATGCTATTTTTTCACTATACTTTTTAAGTATAAAATCAGCCTATGAAAATTGCTATAATCTCCACATTTCCACCCCGGAAATGTGGTATTGCCACCTTTGCAAAAAACCTTATCGAAGCTATTGATCTTCATCAAAGTGAGGAGGATAACTGTTTTATTGTAGCTATCAATAATCAGGAAAATAATTACGAATATGATGAAAATGTAAGGTTTACCATTCAACAAAATGTGCTGGCGGATTATATCAAAGCAGCGCATCACATTAATTATAGCGGTGCTAAAGTTTGTTTGCTACAGCACGAATATGGGATTTTTGGAGGAGAGTCCGGAGTATTCCTACTTACCTTGGTCAACAGGCTCAAGATCCCCTTAGTGGTCACGCTTCATACCATTTTGGATAAACCCTCATTTATGCAACTTTCCATTATGCAATCTCTGTGTAAAAAGGCGGAGGCGGTGGTGGCTATGAGTCAAAAAGGCATCAATTTTTTGGAGGACGCATTTCAGGTAAGTAATAACATCCATCAAATTGAGCACGGAGTACCGGATATAATTACGGATTCCAAGGCCACGGTAAAAAATACCTTCAATTTAGCCGATCGTAAAATTCTGCTCACTTTTGGCTTGCTTAGCAGAAACAAGGGACTCGAAACAGTGATTGAGGCCTTGCCCAAGGTGATCGAAAAACATCCGGAGGTGCTGTATATAATCCTGGGGAAAACCCATCCCGGTGTAGTCAAGTTTGAAGGTGAATCCTATCGCAACAAACTTAAGCTGCTGGTCAAAAAGCTTCGAGTGGAGAATAATGTTCATTTTTTCAACGAATACCTGAATGAAAAGCAACTATTTAAATATTTAGCGGCAGCTGACATTTATATTACACCTTACCTCAGCAAGGAACAAATTACCAGCGGTACTTTGGCCTATGCCTTGGGAGCCGGTGCCTGCATTGTCTCTACCCCCTATTGGCACGCAGAGGAGTTGTTGTCCGAAGGAAGGGGAATAATCTTTCCCATACAGGACCATAATAAGCTCTCCGCACTGATAACTGACCTTTTGGAAAACGAAGATAAGGCTTCAAAAATGAGGGAATCAGCTCTGGCATACAGTGGTCATTTGAAATGGCCCAAAATCGGCAGGAAATATCTCGATCTTATGGAGATAGCCGCTGCCAGAAAGGTGAAAAAGGAACAATCTACCTCAATTGTAGATTTGTCCATCTTACCACGTTTCTCTCTCACTCATCTTAAGCTTTTGACTGATGACACAGGAATGATACAGCACGCTAAGTTCAATATTCCTGATTTTAAAACGGGCTATTGCACAGATGATAACGCCCGTGCCCTTTTGGCCATGACCATGGCCTACCATCAGCGGAAGCAGCAGGAAGTATTGGGTTTAATCACCCGTTATCTAAGTTTTATGTACTACATGCAACGAGAAGATGGGAACTTTCGGAACCTATTAAGTTATGACCGTAAATTTTTGGATGAGACCGGAACTGAAGATTCTTTTGGCCGGGCGATCTGGTCCCTGGGCTATCTGGTGAAATATGCCCCCAATGCATGGATACAAACATTGGCACAAAGCATGTTTGATAAAGCCGAACCTCATTTTAAACATCTCAAAACCATCCGGGGATTAGCAAACACCATCATCGGCCTAAGTTATTATCTGCACAAGCATAGTTATGACGAAAAAAGAATGACTTTGTTAATCTCCTTGAAAGAAGGGATGTTGGCGCTTTATCGAAAAAGCTGTGGTGAGAATTGGTGTTGGTTTGAGGATAAAGTCACTTATGACAACGGCGTCCTGCCACTGGCCTTATTTCATTATTATGAGGTCATCAATGATGAAGAGGTATTGGAAATTGCCATAGCATCAACCAATTGGCTGGACGGTCTGGTTTTTCGAAATGATTACCTCTCATTGGTGGGTAATCAGGGCTGGTATTCCAAGGGGGGGGAATTACCAATGTTTGATCAGCAAGCAATCGATGCCATGGCAATGACCTTTCTCTACTACAGAGCATTCCGCAATACCAAAAACGAAAAGTACCTAAAGCGAATGTTCAAGACATTCCTATGGTTTTTAGGAGACAATGCCCTGAGTGTTCCAGTATATGACCACAAAAGTGCAGGTTGCTACGATGGCCTGGAAAAGAAAGGAATTAATGAAAATCAGGGCGCAGAAAGCACTTTGGCTTATTTCTTGTCCTATTTTCGAATTTTGAAAGCCCAGCATTTTGAAACTGAGCCAAACCTGTTAAAAGAAGAAGAAATAGTTAGTACTGAACGACCTGCCGCTAACATATGAAGTTAGCGGTACTATCGCCGGTAGCCTGGCGCACTCCTCCTAGAAAATATGGACCATGGGAACAGATAGCTGCCAACGTTGCCGAAGGAATGGTTGCTAGTGGCCTTGAAGTTACACTTTTTGCCACCGGAGATTCTATTACCAACGCGGCACTTGAGGCAGTTTGCCCACAAGGATATGAGGAAACGCCTCATGCTGATGCCAAAGTGTTCGAAGCCATGCACATCAGCCATTTAATGGAAAATGCCCAAAGGTTCGATATCATACACAATCATTTCGATTTCCTTCCTCTGACTTATAGTCGATTGATCTCCACACCTATCCTAACCACTATTCATGGATTTTCCTCAGTCAAAATCGTAGAAGTCTATAAGAAATATAATAGCACTGCTCACTACTCTTCCATCAGTTTGGCTGATCGCTCACCTGAACTAGATTATATTGCCAACGTTTACAATGGCATAAATACCAAAGACTTTACCTATTGTGAAAAAAAAGAAGATTATCTGCTGTATTTCGGACGGATTCACCCCGATAAAGGTGCCCATGATGCCATTAATATTGCAAAAAAAGGGGGATATAGGCTGATCATAGCTGGTCTGGTTCAGGACAAACATTACTTTGAAGAACGAGTCAAACCATTCATTAATCAAGAAGACATTCAATATGTAGGAAATGCCGGACCAGCCTACAGGAATGAGCTATTGGGAAAAGCCAGGGCCCTCCTTCATCCTATTTACTTTGATGAGCCATTTGGCCTGAGTGTTGCGGAAGCCATGTATTGCGGAACACCGGTAGTGGCCTACCGCAGAGGTTCCATGTCTGAATTGATCATTCACGGAGAAACAGGTTTTTTGATTGAAAACCAAGATGAAGCTTCCGGTGTACTACAGCATTTAGACACCATTTCACCCCTTGCTTGTCATTCGTGGGCCAAAGAAAAGTTCACCAATCAGATAATGGTGGAAAATTATTTAAAAGTATACCAAGAGATCCTAACCAACTCCCGCTTTTAGCTCTTTTAGTAATTCATCCAGAGGTACCGTAGCAAAACGGCTGGAGTAGTCTGATACTGCATAGGGAAGGACGAGTTGTTTATTGTGGATAATAGCGCCGCATGAATACACTACATTGGGTACGTATCCCTCGCGTTCCTCTTCCAACGGTACCAGTAGTGGTTCTCTTAATCTTCCTACTTCCTTGGTTGGATCGTCCAGGTCGAACAAAGTGGCCCCAATAGAATAACGGCGCATAGGACCGACACCATGAGTTATTACCAACCAACCTTCTTTGGTCTCCAGGGGTGATCCACAATTACCCACCTGTACGTATTCCCATGAATATTTTGGTTCTTGTATTTTTTGAGGATCATGCCAAACATTAATACGGTCGGAAAACATAATGTAATTATTGACCCCATCAACCCTTGCCAACATTAC
>QIEB01000661.1 GCA_003229495.1 Flammeovirgaceae bacterium | reverse complement strand
GGGCCAGGGGATTCGGTCCAGATAGGATCTCTGAGCTTTGCCATTACCGGAAGTCTACTGAAAGTTCCTGGACAAACAAACCTCACGGCTACCGCTGCACCTCCTGTTTACATACCCATGGATTTCCTTGGACAAACCGGTCTGGTGAAAAAGGGCAGTCTTATCCGTTATAATAGATACTTTAAATTCCAAAATAATCATGATATAGACCAAAAGGTGGAAGCAATTAAGGATAGGTTGGAACTGAATAATATCAGTTATAACACCGTTGAAACTACCAAATTGGACCTTGGTGAATCATTTCAGAATCTCACGGAATTCTTAAGTTTTGTATCATTTGCTGCTTTGTTGTTGGGGTGTATCGGCGTAGCCAGCTCCGTGCATATTTATGTAAAGGAAAAATTGAATACCATAGCAGTTTTGCGTTGTGTGGGTGCAACCGGTAATCAATCTTTTTGGATCTATCTTTTTCAGATCATAACCATGGGAGTATTTGGTTCCATACTGGGAGCCGCTGGAGGTAGTGCACTTCAGCTGGTACTTCCTCTGATTTTCAGTGATTTCCTCCCATTGGACGTAAGCCTATCAGTAAGTTGGACAGCTATATTTAGTGGGATCCTGATTGGTATTACAGTTAGTCTGTTATTTGCATTGTTGCCTTTGCTTGGGGTTCGAAAAGTATCCCCATTCAGAGTATTACGGGTAGGATTTGAGAAAAATAGCGCTCCGGACTGGACGGTTTGGTTAGTCTGCTTGTTCATTTTCGTATTTATAATGGCCTTTAGCTATCTACAAGGTATTGGAGGATGGCGGGAAGCGCTTTTCTTTACCCTCGGCCTGGCTGCAGCATTTGGGTTCCTGGGTTTGCTGGCAATGTTGGTAATGTGGCTGCTAAAAAAATTTACCCCACAGCACTGGAATTACCTGGTAAGGCAAAGCCTGGCAAATTTGCATCGACCCATGAATCAGACTTTAATTCTAATCGTTTCTATTGGATTGGGGACGGCCCTGATAGCTACTATGTATTTTATTCAACAGTTACTTTTGTCACAGGTGTCGTTTTCATCAAGAGGAGACCAGCCAAACATGGTACTTTTCGATATCCAGACAGAGCAGACCAAAGATATCCGTCAGTTAGCTATAGACCATGAATTGCCCATTATACAGGAAGTACCAGTGGTGACTATTCAGCTCATTGAAATTAACGGTTATGACAAGCTTGCGGCCGCTGAAGACTCCACGCTAAACCATCCAAAATGGGCTTATAACCGAGAATATCGGGTTACTTATCGTGATCACCTGATTGATTCCGAAAAGCTGGTCGAGGGTACCTGGGATAGCGTAGGTCAAATTGTATCTGATACAATCTACATTTCCATGGATGAGAGATTCGCAAAAAGGATCAATGTTTCAATAGGGGATGAGCTTTTGTTCAATGTACAGGGTGCACTCATCCGAACGGTCCTGGGCAGCTTACGCGAAATTCAGTGGAACCGGGTACAGACAAATTTTTTGGTGTTGTTTCCAATTGGAGTACTGGAAAAAGCCCCTCAATTTCATGTTTTAATGACTAAAGTGGATTCAGAACAAAGATCTGCCGCGTTCCAACGGGCAGTAGTAAGGCAATTTCCCAATATTTCAGTAATAGATCTAACCCTAATTCTTAAAACCATCAATAGCATGCTGGATAAGGTGGCCTTTGTGATCAGATTTATGGCCCTCTTTAGTATAATTACCGGGTTGATTGTATTTATAAGTTCAGTGATGATTAGCAAATTTCAGAGGATTAAAGAAAGTGTGCTATTGAGAACCCTTGGCGCCCAACGAAAACAGATAGTGCTCATTAATGCTCTGGAGTATTTTTTTCTTGGAAGTTTAGCCTCCACAGCAGGTATGATACTTTCGCTCATATTCACCTGGATATTAGCTTATTTTAATTTTGATTCTACTTTTGTTCCCAAACCATGGCCACTGATCTGGCTCTATTTACTAATAACTGGCATAACTGTATTAATAGGTATTCTGAATAGTCGAGAGGTTATTAACAAGCCCCCCTTGGAGGTTCTGCGATTGGAAATTTGACAGGCAACGAAAAAGAAAAGAAAAGGTTATTTGTCCATAAATGGGCATTTATTGTCTCAAATCGAACAAAATTGATATCCCCCTAAATGGGGTATATAATTTTTAAATAGCAGATTATCAGATAGTTGCGGCTAAGTAATAATTTTGGTATCAATATTGGCCTGTCCCTTATCAAAACAAATTGAAAATTTAACCTCATTTACAATGAATTACAGGACCAAAAATGCAAGATTGATTATGTTGGCGTTGGCCACGATTTTTGTGAGCTCAAGTGTTTATGCAACACCCATGGGAATTGAAAATAACAGGACAGCTGAAAAAGCGAGACAAGCAGTAGAAGAAGCTGCTCCAGACGATTGGTATACATATGCCTTATCCGCAGAGAAATGTATCAGAAAAAAAGTGAACTTAAAAGAAGCCAAAGGATGGTTGGACAGGTCACTTGAGATCAAAGAGAATACTTATAACCTGGCGGTTATGGGAGACTATTATGACTTGAACAACTTACCGGAGAAAGCGCTCGAGTATTATGTAAAAAGCTTAAGCCTTGGGTTGGAGCACGATATAAACTACAAAGATCCAATTACTCACGAGAAAATGATGATAGCCAGAAGTCATTATATTAAAGCATCCAGGTAACACCTTATTTATTATTTCCAATTTGAAAGAGCTCCGCCTATGGTGGGGCTCTTTTGTGCTTTAGCATCCGGGAATTTAGTTAAATTGGGGCATGTCCAACCTTAGTTTTAGCCATCAAGAGATCAAGGCCTTTCGCTCAGCTACACCTGGTGTCCGGCAAGTGGTTCATTTTAACAATGCGGGAGCTGCCTTGATGCCGGAGGTAGTAGGCAATAAAGTGATCGAATATATTCAGCACGAGTTAAACTATGGTGGATATGAAACAGCAGCAAAATATTCATCGGAAATTGACACTGTATACTCCGCCTTGGCCAAATATCTTAATTGTACCCCATCAGAGATCGCCATTATGGAAAATGCCACTGTTGCCTGGGGGCAGGCGTATCAATCCATTCCACTTGAACCAGGAGACACTATTCTTACCTCTATCTCTGAATATGCCAGTAACTATATTCCATTTTTGCAACTAAAGAAACGGCTGGGGGTAGCTGTTAAGGCCATACCCAATGATGATCATGGACAAATAGATGTCACCGCCCTATCTGAAATGATCCATGACCGGGTGAAGCTGATAGCCATAACTCATGTGCCTACCAATGGAGGCTTGGTAAACCCTGCAGCCAAAGTAGGAGCGATTGCCAGGGAACATGACATCTGGTATTTGTTAGACGCATGTCAATCGGTTGGTCAGATGCCATTAAACGTCGAAGAGTTGGGGTGTGACTTCCTGTCCGCAACCAGTAGAAAATACTTGAGAGGCCCCAGGGGTGTAGGATTCTTGTATGTTTCGCAAGATAAAGTCTCACAGATTGAACCTGCAGTATTGGACCTTCAGGGAGCAGAATGGAAAACCAAAGAAATCTATACAGCACGTAAAGATGCCAGAAAGTTCGAGAACTGGGAAAGCAACCTGGCAGGCGTAGTGGGGCTGGCAAAGGCGGTTGAGTATATGCTGGAATTAGGTGTTGAAAGAATCTGGGCACGGATCCAACATCTAGCAGATTATCTAAGAAGCGAACTAGTTAAGATTCCTGGTTTAGAGGTCCATGATTTAGGTGAAGTGAAATGCGGAATTGTCAGCTTTACTTCCTCAACTAAGGTTCAACCGCTCAAAGCCCAATTACATGAGGCTGGGTTTAACGTTTCAATCATACAGCCCAGCTACACACTACTGGATATGCAAGCACGGGATTTGGGCAAAATGATTAGAGCTTCTGTTCATTACTACAATACGGTAGAGGAAATAGACCGATTCGTGGACTTTTTACGAAAAATATAATTGATTAAATTAAACCCTATCAAGAAGACCTATTCCGATCTTACCTATATCTAACCCATGATTATGAAAAGAAGAAACTTCCTTCAAACAAGCGCCATAAGTTCGCTATTAACCACCTTCGGACTTTCGAGTTGTTCGCCGGAAAACAAAGGAGGCGATGAGCACAATCAACAGCACAATGACCCCTTCCCCTTGGAAGAATATACCGTCAGACAACTTCAGGAAGCCATGAATGACGGCCGGCACACAGCCCGAAGTATTGCCGAGTTGTACCTGAAACGGATCGGGGAGGTGGACAAAAACGGATTGAACTCCGTAATTGAAGTCAATCCCGAAGCTTTGAAAATTGCTGATCTGCTCGATGATGAAAGAGCTTCAGGAAGAACACGGGGACCACTTCATGGGATTCCTATTATGATCAAAGACAACATTGACACAGGGGATCAAATGATGACCACTGCCGGATCTCTGGCGTTGGTAGGTCCACCCGCCCCACAAGACGCTTTTATTGTCAAAAAGCTTAGGGAGGCTGGCGCGGTACTGTTGGGCAAAACCAATCTTAGCGAATGGGCCAACTTTCGCTCTGAGAGATCGAGTAGCGGCTGGAGTGGCAGGGGCCGGCAGACCAGAAACCCGTTTGCACTTGATAGGAACCCTTGCGGTTCAAGTTCCGGCAGCGGGGCAGCGGTTTCCGCGAATTTGTGTGCCATTACCATTGGTACTGAAACCAATGGATCTATCGTATGTCCTTCTGCAGCTAATGGGGTGGTGGGTATTAAACCGACAGTGGGGCTGTGGAGCAGAAGTGGCATTATTCCCATCAGCCATACACAAGACACCGCAGGCCCTATGGGTCGGACAGTGGCAGATGCAGCAGCCTTGTTAGGACCATTGACTGGAATAGACGGATCGGACCCACGGACAGAGGAGAGTGAAAGTAAATCACACATGGACTATCAGCAATTTCTGGACAAGAATGGGCTACAGGGAAAAAGAATTGGAGTTTGGCGAAAAGTTATGGGTTTTCACGAAAAGGTGGACCGGATTATGGAAGAGGCCTTGGATTTTATGAAATCTTCAGGAGCAGAAATTATCGATCCGGTAGAAATAACTGGTGCTAAGCAAACAGGGCGTTCCGGGTACGACTTGCTATTGTACGAATTTAAACATGGGATCAATCAATATCTTTCCCAAAATCGTCCGGACGCCAAGGTTAAAACACTACAAGATATCATAGATTTTAATGAGGCCAATCGCGACCAATCAATGCCCTATTTTGAGCAGGAGATCTTGCTTCTTTCGCAGGATAAGGATGACCTGGAAAGTTCTGATTACCAGGAAACACTGGAAAAAGTTTTAAGATTGTCGCGGGCCGAAGGAATTGACAAGACCCTGAAGGAGCATAACCTCGATGCAATTGTGGCCCCAAACGGAGGGCCGGCGTGGCCTATTGATGTGATCAATGGTGATCACCATGTTGGCGGCAGTTCGTCACCGGCGGCAAGAGCAGGTTATCCAAATATCACAGTTCCTGCAGGCTATGTGTCTGGCCTGCCTGTGGGAATCAGCCTGTTTTCAACTGCCTGGCAAGAGCCTAAATTGATTGCTATGGCATACTCATTTGAGCAGGCGCGGGGACCACGCAAAGTCCCCCAATTGCTACCTACCCTAAACCTGCCATAGGAAGGAAGCTCGTTTACGGCCAGGAGGTTATGATTTTCATAGACGAATTACGAAAAAAAGCACTTATAACTGAATAAGGCTTTAACATTAATTAAACTTAGGTCATACTTCTAATCCGTATATTGCACTAATGTTAACAACCTGGCGTTTGTTGGTATGCATCTGGCTGCAGTTCATGGTCTGTTCTAACCTGGCGGCCCAGCAATATCTGGTATTGGACCGATATGGGAAAAACAGAATTAGAATTCCATTGGGAACCGAGGTTACTTTTACTTTGCGGGGGGATAAGCAAAAACATCACAGTAAACTGGCGGGACTGGCCGATAGTGTAGTGATTTTGGGAGACAAAGATATATACCTCCGATTGGATGATTTTGATGCTTTCTATTTTCATCGAAATCATTGGAAGGTTTTGCGCTATGGCACTCTTGTGCCCGCATCGGGGTTCTTAATTGGAGCAGCAGTACATCCATTGGTTAGCAATCCATTTTACGACCAACAAGAATCAGCTCTTATAGGTCTGGCATTTTTGGCGCTTGGACAAACTTTTAGGCTGCTGGAATGGAAGAAGTATAGGGTATCTAAAAATGCCCGTGTTTGGGTAGGTGGCTGGCAATAGAAATTTTATTTCGAAAAGTGAAACGTTATTTATTAGCATTGGTATTGAACCTGATGGGCAGCTGGATTTTCGGACAAATCCCAGCAGACCAGGTCCGGCTATCCGGTACTATCGTGGACGGTGGTAACGGGCATCCCATTCAGGGTGTGCACATAATTTGTCAAAGAAAAGCCGGCACCACTACCGACTTGGACGGGAATTTTATCATTGAACTCTCCAAAGGGGACACCATTCGGATTACCCATGTGGGATATAACGACTATCTAGTACTTATTCCTATCCATTCAATGAATGAATACAGTTTAACTATTGCCCTAACTCAATCAATCACTGAACTAGGTGAAGTGACCATCTATCAGTGGCCGGCTACGGTGTCCGAGTTTAAGCAACAGATCCTGGCCATGGAAATTGAAGATGAGGACCAGGTAATTATTCCTGGTGCCTATCGTGGGCCTCCAAAGCCCATAAATCCTGGCTTTGGCAGTCCTATCAGCTTTATACAAGGCAAGTTGAGTAAGAAGATCAGAAGACGAAGGGAATTCCTCAAAAAACGCCAGGAAATAGAAAGTCATCAACGGGTGCGGTCCAGATACAATACCAAATACGTTAAAGAAGTTACCGGTATTGAGGACAAGCACGAACTGGAAGAATTCATAGAGTATTGCAAATTTACCGATCTGTTCCTGGGCGAGGTGAATGATTATGACTTGTTAGTAGCCATCAATCAGTGTTATGAAGACTTCAAGGACGAACGTTCAGAATAATCGCAATTTTGGACGATTACTATTTACTGTTAAATTTGTTGGTAGCACCAACTTCTAATCCATGAATTCATTCATATATGGAGATCACATTACTACGGGTACCGCGTTGGCAATATGCAAGGGTAGGATTAAGGCTGAACTAGGTCAGGGCAGTTTGGAAAAAGTCCGTGCCAGCCAGCGCATCGTGGCAGATATTGCGGCAGGAGAGGAGGTTGTCTATGGAATCAATTCTGGGTTCGGACCTCTTTGTACCACAAAAATATCACCCCAGAATACCAAGTTACTACAATACAATATTCTCAAAAGTCATAGTGTGGGTACCGGGGACCCAATACCCCAAGACATCGCCAAATTAATGTTGATTCTAAAGGTACAGGCATTGGCACAGGGATTTTCCGGGATTACTGTATCAACCCTGGAACGGATAATCTGGCATATAGATAACGATATTATTCCGGTAGTTCCCAGTCAGGGTTCAGTAGGAGCTTCCGGTGATTTGGCCCCTTTGGCCCATTTGTTTCTTCCTCTAATTGGATTGGGGAAAGTTCATTACAACGGAAATTTGACAGACGCTGCAGAGGTACTTAGTGTGGAGGGCATGGGGCCGTTGGAACTGGCACCTAAGGAAGGCCTGGCGCTGATAAATGGGACCCAATTTATGGCCTCCTTTGCCATAATGACCCTGCATATGTTGCACAAATGTTTGTGTCAGTCGGACTTTATTGCAGCTATGATGCTGGAAGGCCTGCTTGGTTCTGCACAACCGTTCATGTCTCAATTGCATCGATTAAGGCCCCACAGGGGTAGTCAGCACGTTGCCGCCAGGATCAGATCACTTTTGGAAGGTTCGGCCATAGTGGAGTCCCACAAGAACTGCGAAAGAGTACAGGACCCGTATTCACTGCGGTGCATTCCACAGGTTCATGGGGCTTCCAGAGAGGCCTGGGCCCACTTAAAGGATGTATTGGAAGTTGAGTTAAACTCAGTAACTGACAACCCGGTGATAATCAGCAGCGAATTGGCTATTAGTGGGGGAAATTTTCATGGGCAGCCGATGGCATTGCCTCTGGATTATGTGTGCATGGCAGCTTCAGAGTTGGGTAATATTTCAGATCGCCGGATTTATCTAGCTATGGACGGGACGGTTACCGGACTTCCAAAATTGCTGGTAAAAGAAATAGGTCTTAATTCCGGGTTCATGATCCTGCAGTACACGTCTGCAGCCCTTGCCAGCGAAAACAAAACCTTATGTTTCCCCGCTAGCGTAGACAGTATACCCACCTCGTTAGGACAGGAGGATCATGTGAGCATGGGCAGTATTGCTGGTAGAAAGGCACTACAGGTGGTAGGAAACCTAGAGAATATTCTGGCCATTGAACTCCTTTGTGCCTGCCAGGCGCTGGATTTCAGGCGTCCTCTGGTAACAACTCCTGTACTGGAAGAAATTCACCAGACAGTTAGGGAGCGAATTCCTCACGCTTCGGAGGATCGGATATTCGGAGATGATATTAAAATAGCTCAACACATGCTCTCTGACGGTTTCATCCTAAAATGGAATGACGTCTTAGGCTCAGATTATTTTCAAATCTTTGAAGATTATTAGAAAATTGTCTCTGAAAACACACTCCATCAATAAACTAGAATTTTGTAATTTTCGTGCTGATTTGTGAATCGTAGTTTATGAAAAAATTAGTGTTTCGGACCATAGGAGTGGCAGTGCTTCTGCTAATAGTTTATGGCGGGTATTATGCCTGGAAGGCCTTACCTATTTACACCGCCTATAGTGCCAAGATTATGTGCTCATGTGTTTTCATAAGCGATCGTGACCAGTCTTCGGTATTAGCAGAGGACCTGTCCTCATTTGGAATGGTTGACCTCAATGTAAATTATCTGGACTCTACAGTCACCTCCGATGTTATGGGTCTGGCTCCTCGAACTGCAGTTTTTAGAGAGGGCCTGGGATGTACCCTGGCCTTGGGCACTACCGCGGAGCAATTGAAATCCGAGAAAATTCTCATTATTAAGCCAGATGCTCGTCAGGCTAATAATTACTGGCCTACCGGTGATAATTTTGCTGGTGGAGAATTCCCTGCGGAATTAGACGAAGATGTCCTGGATCGGGCGCTGAACATGGTTTTTGAGGAAAAAGACCTCGACCACCTCCAGGGAACCAGGGCTGTGGTAATTGTGTATAAGGGAAAAATAATTGCTGAGCGATATGCTCAGGGTTTTAGCAGGGACACTCCTTTAATAGGTTGGTCCATGACAAAAAGTGTGATCAACGCCATGGTGGGGATTCTGGTGCAAATGAATTTGTTGCACCTTGAAGATGATCATCTTTTTGTGGAGTGGTCTGATGACGGTGACCCACGAAATAAGATTACTCTGGATCAATTGCTTCGGCAAAGTAGTGGTTTAAAATGGGATGAAATTTATGTTGGCTATTCAGATGCCACAAGGATGCTCCTAAATTCTCCGAGTCCGCCTTCAATACCCTTATCCAAGTCTCTGGAGTTTCCCCCCGACAGTATTTGGAAATATAGTAGTGGAACCACCAACATTATTTCTGAACTGATCAGGCGTAAAATTGGAGGAGATAGTAAACAATATTGGAATTTTCCCCACAATTTTCTTTTTAATAAATTGGGAATGCGCAGTGCCATAATCGAGCCGGGCCCCGATGGTACTTTCGTAGGGTCTTCCTACATGTACGCTACTGCCAGGGACTGGGCCCGATTTGGGTTATTATATTTAAATGATGGGATTTGGAATGGGGACAGGATCTTACCTCCCGGCTGGGTGGAATATACTCAGCAACCAACTCCTCAGGCGCCTCGTCAAAAATATGCAGCCCACTTTTGGCGCACCAAAGGTGAAGATGGGAGTGGACCGGATATGCCAAAGGACGCCTACCATATGGCGGGGTACGAAGGGCAGAAAGTAGTGATAATTCCATCCTATGAGCTGGTAATTGTTCGTTTGGGCTTTTCACAACCCGAATCGAATTGGGATTTTACCGGTTTTGTGGAGGAAGTTGTTAGGGCTTTCCCCTACCGTTAGGAGCGCCATTGCAGCGGTATTTTCTTAATAAATACCATAAATCCAAACAGTCCCAAAATCAGAGATATGGAAATGGTGGCAATCATCAGTGGCAAGTGCTCCCCCTGACCATTTGATATTAGTTCCATGCTTGAGTATAAAGCGATGAAAGCCAGAGATGCGAACAAGAACGAAGTGAATAGGCCGAGATATCGTTCCATGGTCTCGAATTTCCTGGCCATCTTCAAGTCATTGTATTTTAGCCTAAAATCCTGATTTTGTCTCTCAAAATTTAAAACTTCCAACTCTCTGATTTCTTGTGGGCCTAAAGATCTTAAATGGCTGATTTCTTTCAA
>QIEB01000396.1 GCA_003229495.1 Flammeovirgaceae bacterium | reverse complement strand
GCCGGCAATATCTAAAAATGTCTCGGCAAAATCCAGATTTGACACCAGATCGGTGTTTACTGATCCCGGAGTAACTACCCCCGGCCATTTGACAATAAGCGGAGTTGAGAAAGATTCTTCATACATAAAACGTTTGTCAAACCATCCGTGCTCACCCAAATAAAATCCCTGGTCCGATGTGTAAACCAGCACGGTATTTTCAGACAAACCTGTTTCTTCCAAGTAGTCAAGCAGACGTCCCAGATTATCATCAACAGAGGCCACACAGCGCAGGTAATCTTTTATGTAACGTTGATATTTCCACTTCGCAAGATCATCCCCCTGTAAGTTCGCAGCACGAAATGCCTCTATTTCGGGGTAGTAGGCATCGGCCCAGGCTTTTCGTTGATCCTCATTCATCCTGGTGTACATGCGTTTGGCATATCCCTCTTTCATTACTTCCAACTCCTCAAAAGTGAAATTTTTATTATCCCAATCCAGTTGCATATCATTCATGATATGAAGCTCCTGGTCTTTGGCCGCGGTGCCACGCCCTTTATAATCATCAAAAAAGGTTTCCGGCATAGGGATTTCCTGATCATCATATAAATTCAGGTGGTCCGGACCTGGCAGCCATTTCCGATGAGGGGCTTTGTGCTGGTAGACCAGCAGGAAGGGTTTGTCGGTGTTCCTGCGGTCAAGCCAGTCGATGGCCTTGTCTGTGATGATGTCAGTTACATATCCGGTGTATTGTACGGTGTCACCATTCTTTATGAACTCAGGATTATAGTATTGACCCTGACCAGGTAAAACTTCCCAGTAATCGAAACCAGTGGGAGCTGATTTTAAGTGCCATTTGCCGATCATGGCGGTTTCATATCCTCCAGCTTGTAGAATCTTTGGATAGGTCTGCTGAGATCCATCAAAATCCTTGATGTTATCAGTGACTCCATTCAAATGGCTGTATTTTCCCGTCAAAATGGTGGCCCTGCTGGGTGCACATATGGAATTGGTAACGAAGCAGTTGTCGAAACGCATTCCTTCCCGGGCGATTCGATCGATGTTTGGAGTTTTATTGATCACACTGCCATAGGCACTGATGGCCTGACGAGTGTGATCATCAGTCATTATATAAATAAAATTAGGTCGCTGTGAAGAGATTGGGTGCTCATCGATTGCTGATTTTTCAGCACCGCAGCTAGTAAGTACCAGAACCAGCATGGAGAGGAATGATATGTGGTAATTGTTCATAATATTTGAGAAAGACATTGTTAACAGATTATAATATTGGGTCAAGTTAAATATATCTTCTTATATTTCATTTCAAAATTCAATGGCAATATTAACTCAGCCAAGCTGCTAAATAGAAATTATTATGAAAGAGCACCAAAATCAAAATTCCAGAAGAGGGTTTTTAAATACACTGGGTTTAGGCGGCCTGAGCCTGGCAGGTATGGCATTTGCACCTATTGAGGAACAACTGGAGTATACCACCCAAAAGGTAAATCGCAATTCAAGTCCGTCGGATCTGAAAATTACGGACATGAGAATTGCTGAAATAAGCGAAGTGGTTTTCAGGACACCAATTGTCCGGATTTATACCAATCAGGGCATTGTCGGTCACGGGGACGTGCGGGACGGGGCGGCTAAAGAATATGCTTTGTTCCTGAAAAGCAGGTTGCTGGGAGAAAATCCCTGTAATGTGGAAAGGTTGTTTAAGATCATCAGTCAGTTTGGACACCACGGCAGACAGGGTGGAGGAGTATCGGCAGTGGAAATGGCCCTTTGGGATATTGTAGGTAAGGCATATGGAGTGCCGGTGTATCAGCTGCTTGGTGGAAAGTACAGGGACAAAGTAAGGTTATACTGCGACACTACAACTTCTAGAGATCCACACGAATATGCCAAACGCATGCAAGAACGTATAGATAAGGGCTACACAGCATTGAAGATGGACATTGGCACAAACCTGCTAAGAGACATTCCAGGGACGGTGATCAATGCTCCCAATGGGAAGTACAAACCTTATGAACACGAATACAGAAAATATGGTTTAACAAAACACCCATTTACCAGGGTCCAGATTACCCAAAAAGGGATTGATAAATTATGTGAATTTTTGGAGGTAATGCGCAATCAGGTTGGTTACGAGATACCCATGGGTACCGACCATTGGGGCCATTTTGGGGTGAATGAGGCCATTAAGATTGCACGGGCAGTTGAAAAATATAACCTGGCCTATATTGAGGACATTATTCCCTGGCAGTACACTGATCAATGGAAGGAAATCTCATTGTCTACCACCACCCCCACCCAAACCGGAGAGGACATCTATACCCTGGAAGGTGGATTTAAGGAGCTGATTGATAAAAGGGCAGTGGATATTGTCCATCCGGACCCGAACACTGCTGGGGGCATTTTAGAAACTAAACGTATTGGGGATTATGCTTCTTTACATGGTGTTGGTTTCATGCAACACCATGCGGCAGGCCCTGTCTCATTCATGGGAGCGGTGCACAGTGCGGCGGCAACTGAAAATTTTATGTGGTTAGAGCACCATGCGGTGGACAGTCCAAAATTTGAAGACCTGGTTACAGGCATTGAAAAACCTATGGTTAAGGACGGTTATGTTAGTGTTCCGGAGAAACCTGGTATTGGAGTGGAATTAAATGAAGATGTGGTAAAGGAGTTTTTGGTTGAAGGTGAAAAGCTGTTTGCCCCTACACCTGAGTGGGATGAAATACGTGCCTGGGATCGACTTTGGAGCTAAATATTAGCAAGCCTGGCCTCCAGTACAGTTGCTATTGAAGAAGCAAGTTCTCGTTGGACGGTCAAGATGTCAGTAAGCTCCCGGTCATACGCTTCGGACCAGATATGGCTATCGGATTGGATGTCAATTAACTGTGCGGTAACACGCACTTTATTTCCTACACGTCGAATGCTTCCTTCTAAAATGTGGGCCACCCCTAGTTCCATACCGATTTCTCCCATGTTCTTGTGTTCCATGTTTCGGTATTGTAAGGTAGAAGTCCTGGATTTGACGTCTAATTTCGGGTTTTTTGAAAGCTGTGTTAAAATATCCTCCTGAATACCATCAACAAAATACATTTGTTCCGGATCTCCGCTCATGTTGTAAAAAGGCAATACCGCAATGGATCTTTGAATCGAATCTTTCCCCTCTGGCGCCATGTTTTCATTATCAACGATAGTAAATGCATTGATTCCAAGCAATATGATCATTAATGTAAGTACTATGGCATTGTTGGTAAACGGTTTTTTCTGCATGTTGGAATAGGGGTTTTCCCATGATTTAGGTGAAGAGATCCTTATAAACCCATTCGGGCTTTTTTCAAAAAACCAAGCCAGAACCATGGAAACAATAAAACCAAACAGCAAACTGCTGGTGAGAAAGTACTGAATGTGTTTTAATAATGGAATCCATGGGATCAGGCTCAGCAAAATACCAGCAAGCGATATGTATACCAACCCGGCACCATGCAGGTTCCTTCTTTTAATTTCAGCCCAAACCCTTCCCGATAGCCCTTTTGCTGATCCATTCATTACTGGGGCCAGCCCTTCACCACGTAGCGCATAGGTTTTTACGCCGTAGTCAACATTCTTCAATTGCATTTCACCCAGATAGACGGTCTGAATATCGGATTGGCCCCGGATAGCTTTTTGTACAGAATCAGAAATGTAGATACCACCCGGTTCTGCAATGGTCTGTAGTCTGGAGGCAATGTTAACCCCATCGCTAAATATATCGCCGTCTACCACTAAGATCTCTCCCAGGTGAATGCCAATACGTAGCTTCAGGTCTTGGTGTTGAGAGAGCTGTTCTTGTATTTCCAGTGCACAATAAATAGCATCGGAGGCACTTGGGAAACTGCACATTACACCATCTCCCATTTCCTTCAACCAATTACCTTCAAATTCACCCACCAGCCGCTTTTGGATTTCATGGCTCCTGTGAACCAGACCCATAGCCTTGTCCTCATCTATACCCATTAGCGCAGTGTAACCTACAATGTCGGTAAACATGATTGCTGCCAGATGCCGATGCTGTGACATAATATTATAGGGTTAAATATCTATTTTGGTCAGTTTTTGCTATATAATGCTTACTCTTTGTGTTTGGACTAAAGTGTGGTAACCCACATCTCTCATATTTTTTTTGTACCTTATTAGGGTTACTTTCCCCCACACCGGTTACCAATCGTAGTAATCATGATGGATCAAGAAACATTTCAAAAGATCAGATTTGGCGACCAAAATGCACTTGCTGAAGTGTATAAGGCCAATCGTGACACAGTGATCAACTGGATTACCCATAAACACAGTTGTTCGTTAGAAGAGGCCAAGGATATCTATCAGGATGCCATCGTGATTTTTTATAACAATGTGGCCAAGGGCAAAATATCAGAAATCAACTTTAGTATCAGCTCCTACCTTCATGAGGTGGTGAGACGACAATTTTTGAATAGGCTAAAAAAAGACAGCCGCATGAGTCGCGGATTGCTTGATACGCTAAAATACCCCGGTGATTCAGATAATGAAGAAGATCATCAATATGAGCAAAAATTGGAAGTGGTTCATATGGCTTTACAGGAGTTAGGTGCAGCCTGTAAAAAACTAATAAAGCTGAAATACTTTACTAACCTGAGTATGGAAAGTATCTGTGAGCAGTTAGGATACAAGAATCCAGGCACTGCTAAAAATTTAAAATATAAATGCATGAGAATCCTGCGCCGGAAAGTAAATACTATGACAAAACTCAGGATGCAAATATAGATCATATGAAGAGTGAATACTTAGATCTGCTAGATGTATACTTTTCCGGAGCCCTGGACGAACAGGAACTACAAAGCCTGGAAAATCAGTTAAAGACGGATGCCAGGTTGGAGGAATTATTCCGAGAGTACCGGGACTTAAGAAAAGGCATAGACTATTCGATCATGAAAACCCTCAAAGAAGACTTGCATGCACTGGAAGCCACCCTTCCGGAGGTACGAATTAAATCGCAAACGGGATTCCAGGAGGAAGAGCCCACAATTGGTCGGCGATTTGTACTCTTGAAAGTGGCTGCAGCGTTGATACTGATAGCGGTATCTATAGTGGTGGTTTTTCAATTGCAGCAACCATCAAGTCCTCAGGAGTTATTTTCCCAGTACTTTGAGCCTTACCCCAATGAATTTGTTAGTGCCAAGCGAGGAGACGATGTTACCGCCGATCCCATGGTTCAGGCTTTTCAAGCTTATGATAGTCAAAATTATAACGTCGCCATTGCCGGTTTCACCAGGTTACTGGATGTTGAGGAGAATGAGATGGTGCTGTTTTATTTGGGCAGTGCCCAGCTATCACAGAATCAAAGCCAGACTGCCATCGCAACATTTGAGCGATTTCTAGAAATATCACAGGATTATAGAACAGAGGCCACATGGTATTTGGCTTTGAGTTATTTGAAGGAGAACAGAGCCGAGGCAGCCAGGAGCTTGCTTGAGGAGATTAAAGATGATCAGAAGTTTGGGCAGGAGACAGCCAAGATTCTACGACGATTGAAGTAGAACCTAATAAATGAATCTTAAACCAACAACTATAAAATCATGCCAGACGGAACCATTCAAGACTCCAGAAATCCTTATTCTCCACAGTGGGGATACTTAAGGGTAAAAAACGGGAATATTAAATTTTTTAACGACAAGGACATACTGTCGTTGTTTCATGATGAGCCAATAGTAGATGTGGGATACCAGGGTAAGAAAAGATGGAATCAATATGTCTTGTTTTTACATAACCTAAAAAAGAAAGGAAAGACGAAAAGACTTAAGAGGGGTACTAAAGTCAAGTTTGAAATGGTAAAAGCCAAACTCATAATTGACTATAAGGAGCGAAAAAAGTACTCAAAATTTAGATTAAAAAAAGGGAGGAAAATATATATTGCGTTGGTTACAGAGGAAAATTAACAGTTATGGCCTAAATAAATGTTAAACCAAAAACTTAGAAATCATGCCAGATGGGACCATTCAAGACTCAAGAAATCCTTATTCTCCACAGTGGGGATATCTGAAAGTACGGAATCCAAATGATATAAGCAGAAGCGAACCTAAACAGTTGGTTGGAGATTGGAATGAATATGTATTATTTATAGATCCAAATGCCACAACCAGAAAACAAGCTATTAAAAACTACAAGAGAAATGTTGATTTCAAAATGGTGAAAGCGACAATTACAATTGAAATTACTGGTAAAGAAACTGGATGGACGAGGCAAGAATTGGCTCAAATCGGAGATCCCAAGAATGTAAAAATTGCTCTTGTTTCCAAATGCGAATAAGAATGGGTTTAACCTTTTAATGCTTAGTTATGGTCATTCTGTTCCTATAAGCAACGATCCCAAATATTACCAAGATCGTAATAGCAATTAATAAGGTAATAGGAAAAGGATTGGTTAAACCATCCGTCGATCCATGCACCACCATAGCTGCCCATTGCGAAGGGTGCGCCATATTGCCGGAATGCTCTTTAAGATAGTTCAGTTTGGCAGCACGTAGTGCGTGGTCCACGTCCTTGCCCTTTGAAATATGCCGATAAAACTGCTCCAAAATAACTGGAGTGGTTTTATCGCTAATTCTCCATAGGCTCATTACAGTGGTAGGGCAGCCGGCGTAAGAAAATGCCCGGGACATGCTGTAAACCCCTTCTCCCTGGTAATTTTTACCTATTCCGGATTCGCAGGCGCTCAGTACTACCAATCTGGAATTTAATCTGAGCTTATAAAGCTCGTGGCTAAACATGGGCTCAATCCCGTTTTCTTTTGAGCTCCTGAATAGTAGCCGATTGTTATGATGTGAGGTGCTGTCAGAAATACCATGGATGGCCAGGTGGATGATGTCATAGTTCTGGGCGTGGTCTATGAAGTGTTGCTTGGTGGCTTCAGAACCTGAAAAATACAACCCCTTGAGTAGATTTTTTAAAACCTCAATTTCATCAGCCGTCCCCGGTAGTTCCTCGGATTCCTTTCGGTCTTCACTCATGCCGGAGTGACTGAATCCTAAAGCCTGTAATTCTGTAGTCTTCGGACTGTCTTCTATGGCCCATAAGTTTGCTGAATACACGTAACTGATAGGAAAATAGTGAATTGCATATCGGAGCGCTTCATAACTGGTGGCGTTTATTACAGGCTTTTCCATAATTAGCGCTTCAAAGGGAATAAACCGGAGTAATCCGTCAGCAGCAATAATCAGTTTTTGTCCGTCATAGCGCTTTATGTCCTGCAACAGTATTTGACTTAAGGAATGAGCAGTTTTAGTAAACTCAAGGAGTTGTTGATTTCGATTTAAGAATTGTGGTCCACGGAGTAAATGGCCTAGAAAATCTCGTAACAAAGTTTCCACGGAATCAACCGACATCTTGTAAAATCCCTTACTATCATGCCCCAAAATAATGGAGTAAAGTACGCTGTCACCCCAGAAATAGCTTATCAGGGTACTATTTTCTTCTGAAAGTTTTTTTTGGATATCCCTGAATTCAAGCAGTTTGGAGGCTTTGGATTCATAATAAGCGGGATACGTTTGAGCGATGCTTCTTTTATAATCGTCCTGATCCGATGTGTTCAAGAATATTTTTTCTTGCAGTTCTTTGAGAATGTTATGGTCGGGTGTCACTTTTTGGGTTTCAGAAGCCAGTTGTCGTTTGAAAGAAGCCAGTCGGTATTTTAACTCATTCTCATGTTGAATTGCTGAGTCCGGCACACCTATTTGTTTCCGATTTCTTAGTTGATTGAACGTCTCAAGCAATATTCTGGCTTTACTTTTTTCCATAATTTGAAATGCTTGCTCAAAATGCTTTGGATCATTCGTTAGCAGGTATAATTGAAAAGATACCTCCAAGGCCTCATCGAAAATGCCATAAAAGTCCCTGGTCATAAATAATGTTGAACCTTCTTGTTCATAGAGCTTTTGGTTTAGGTCCAAGATGTCAAACCCAAGTTCAAAGCAATTCATAGCACTTTCCAGGTTTTTTTGATCTTGTGTCAAGAGATATATTTGTAACAAGCAATGCCCCTTCTTCCATAATGCCCGAATTAGGTGGCCATCACTGGTAATTAATGAATTCGTGTTGGGGCTTGAGTATTCATCATTGTCTTTGAAATCCTTAGTGGTTCCGGCGATGACAGCTTTATGATAATAGTAAAGCGCTGAATCCAGATTATCAGTCTCTAAGTACAAGTTGCCCATATACCTCAAACAATGGGACATATCAGAGTCTTTGCTTCCAAGCAACCGTTTTCTGATGGCAAGACACCTGGATAAATAATAGAACGCGGAGTCGAATTGGGAAAGGTGTGTGTAATTAATGCCAAGATTCAAATAAACTGAAGACACCCTAAAGGAGTCGACATTAGATTGCAGATAAATGGTGAGTGCCCGATTCAAATAGAAATATGCGCTATCGTATTTTTCTATTTTTGTATAAACCGGGCCGATTCCACTCATATAATCAGCTAACTGCCTTCTACCAGAAACAGTGAGATTTGTTTGATTTTGCAACTCGTTAATGGCTCTTCTTTTATATCGTAAAGATTTGTCATAATCCTTTAGATCATGGGCAACGCTACCCAGTATTTCCAGTGCGTTTGTCCGGTATATTAGAGAGCTTGTTTCAATACTATTGAAAATAGCCAATGCTTTCTCTCCAAAGATGATGGCCTTTTCTAAATCATCCTGGAGCCTATATGTTAGAGCAAGATTGTAGTAATTGTTAGCTGCTTCCAAGGATACATCGCACCCTATGTGCTCAATGATCTCTGCAGCTTTAAACAAATATTTTTCTGCGTTTGACGGTTGATTGGCAAATTTGTACATGGTGCCAATATCAATATAGTTTTTTGCGACATCCATGTGATATTTTCCATAGAGTTTTTGATTAAGATTTAATGCTTGACTATGTGCATCTAATGACAGTTCAATCTTACCATCAATATCATAAGATACCCCAAGCAGAGATAATGCCCTAGCTTCTTCTTTAAAGTCCGGACCCAGTTTTTCTTTTATTAGCTCCAAATTATTTCGAAGTATGGCAATGCCCGTATCTAATTCGCGTAAACCTAAATACTTCCAGGCAACCATATTCCTGGCTTTCACCAGCCCTTCCCAATTTTCTTCCTTCTCAAACTTATCGGCAGCTGTTTCATATAACTCATATGCTTGATCACGAACACCCTGATTAAACAACGAGTCTGCCTCCGTCAAGTAAGGATGCTTGTAGGATAACTCACGGGAGCCCTTACACGGGTCTGAACTATTTTTTAAGGTGTCTGGAACGTAGCCGAATATTGAAACAAAAGAAAGAATGAGTAAAAGCACTATTACCTGGAAGCGTTTCATTGGTACCGTCAGAGGAGAAATATAATTTAGGAATTTTTAGCTGTTTTACATAATGACTATCAAATAGAAATGGATATCTTCGCTTTCCACCCTGCATAGTTTAGAAAATGGAATATTCAGTCAATCCGCGTCTTGTCAAATTCACTTTGGGACTATTCCTGACTTGTCTGATTGTTTTCATTTTAGTGATCGCCAGGGATTTTCTGGTGCCTATCGCATGGGCCCTCTTGATCAGTTTGGCTTCGCTTCGATTTTTGGAAAGGATACATAATAAATTTAAGATCCGCTGGGGGTTACTGATCTTGATTCATCTTTTTCTATTGATGTTGATCACCTTAGGAATCTTTATATTCTTATTTTCCGAGGTACGACAAATCATCATTAATTCTCCTGAATTGGACGAAAAAATTATGGTCATTGATCAAGCTATGAAATCTTGGTTATCGCACTTTGGAGTTAATACCGAAGAGATGTTCAACCTAAGATCTTTGTCAAAAAGGCTTTCGGATTTTTCTCAATTCTTGTTTCAAGTGGTAGGTAATGTGGGCCAGGTGGTTGGTGATATTTTTTTAACCCTCCTTTATTCTTTTTTCATTTTGTTTTATAAAGATATTCTTGGCCGCTTCCTGCAAATGAGGTTTGCAGATGTGGACAGGTTGCAAAAAATTCAAAACATTGTCAATAACTCGCTTTCTATTATTAGTGCCTACCTGGCAGGAACCTTAATCATGACGGCCCTTTTGGGGGTTCTTATCTACATATTCCTATTGTTCCTGGGTATCAAATATGCTATTTTCTGGGCTGTCTTTGCCGCCATACTCAACCTGATCCCCTACATTGGGAATGCCATTGCACTAGTAGCTTTAGCCGGCTATGCTTTTCTCTCTAAAGATGGTATGTGGTATCCAATTTTGGCTATTGCAGCTCTGATGTTCTGCAACATGATCCAGGAAAACATATTAAGGCCATTGATAGTAGGCGATCGTTTAAGCCTCAATGCTTTGACTGTTTTCTTATCGGTGATTGTAGGAAGTATTATTTGGGGAGTATCCGGTATGATTATATTTATTCCTATTGCAGTTATTCCTATTGCAGGGATCATTAAGATTATTCTTGAAAGCAAGGAAAGTACAAGGCCTTACTCATTATTTTTCGGTGAACCGAAATCACCCTAAAGGGTGAAAATATCAAAACCCAAATGACAAGCTCCAAATAAGCCCCAAGCTCCGATTACCGAAACTCCAGACCCCTGGGTTGGAATTCGGATTTTAGTTGAAATTTGATTTTTGAAGCTTGAGATTTGCAGCAAAGCGTATACGCTTTGCTGTTAAAATGCTTCATTCACTCCAAAGTAAAAACCACTATTACCATCTTTGCCCGCACCAATATCCAGTCGTAACAAAGTATTCTGA
>QIEB01000087.1 GCA_003229495.1 Flammeovirgaceae bacterium | reverse complement strand
GAATTACCTCAGCCTTAACAATATTATTTTCCGGAAACAAAACCTTATCCAGGTTGGATAATTCCAGCTTGCGCTTTCCAAGTTCTACCCATTGTGATTTACGAGCCATATTGAATTGATAATAAATAAAATTACCCAAATCTCTTAACTTGCGGCTTTTTAATCCATTTAACCGTGAAGCAAGACCTGATTATTATTGGAGGGGGCATAGTAGGCCTGGCTACTGCCTATACCCTGTTACGATCAAGGCCCGGGTTGAAACTATTGCTCTTGGAAAAGGAGTCCCAAATTGGTCGTCATCAAACCGGGAATAATAGTGGGGTCATTCACAGTGGCCTTTACTACCAGCCAGGGAGTTTAAAAGCCCAAAATTGTATTGAAGGATATCATAAGTTGCTGAAATTTTGTGATGAACATGAAATAGCATATGAGGTATGCGGCAAGATTGTGGTAGCCACAGAGAAGGACCAGTTGGCTTTGCTAAAATCACTGTATGAACGAGGACAACTGAACGGTTTAAGGGGGCTTAAACCGATTCCTGCTGAGGCCCTGTCAGAATACGAGCCACATGTAGCAGGGCTGGAAGGACTTTGGGTTCCCCAAACCGGAATTATTAATTATATGGATGTTGCCAATACCCTGGCCAGGCTAATTGAAGAAATGGGGGGAGAAATTCTGTTGGAAGAGAAGGTGGTGGATATTAAAGCAAGAGCAAGAGCAACAGCAACGGCAGGCACTACCATTGTAGTTACGGAACAGGAAACTTATGAGACGGACCTGGTGATTAGCTGTGCCGGACTTTATTCAGATCAGGTAACCAAATTCACAGAACCCAACCTGGACATTCGCATTATTCCCTTCAGAGGTGAATATTATAAATTAAAACCTGAGAAAGAGTACCTGGTAAAGAATCTTATTTATCCGGTTCCCGACCCAAATTTTCCTTTCCTGGGGGTGCACTTTACCAGGATGAAAACGGGAGGTGTTGAAGCCGGGCCTAATGCAGTACTGGCAATGGCAAAAGAAGGCTATAAGAAAACAGACATTAATCCAAGCGAATTAATCAATACTTTACGGTGGCCTGGCTTTCAAAAAATTGCATTTAAATATTTGGGGAAAGGATTGGGAGAAATGTACCGTTCTTTTTCAAAACAGGCGTTCACCAAAGCGCTACAAAAGCTAATTCCTGAAATAACCCAAAACGATCTCATACCGGGTGGTGCCGGCGTACGGGCACAGGCCAGTAGTCGCGATGGAGGGCTGCTGGATGACTTCTATATAGTTGAAAACAAATCCGGTATACACGTATGTAATGCCCCTTCACCGGCAGCCACCAGTTCGTTGGCTATTGGCAAGACTATTTCTGATCGAGCCTTGGCACGATTATGAATTATGTCGATTTGAACATTGCAGTTTGTAGCTTCGTTGCTATTTGCTATTTGTTCTTTGCCTGCCTGCCGTAGGCAGGGTACTTATATGTTTCACAGATTCAGTTCACCACGCTCTTCCATCTCCCTGACTTGTGCTCTCAATGCAGCCTTTTCCTCCTGTGCCTGCTTGACAATAGCCTTGAACTCAGGATCGTCCCGGAGGCTTTTAAAAAAAGGATCAATCAATATGAAATCATGCCACCCTTCGATAAATCCTTGTTCAACGCTCTTTGACAAGTAATTTAAGGCTTTGTTTTTTACTCCTGTGAATGCATAAATTCGAGCAAGATCTAAATAGGGTTGTAAATAGGGACGTATCCCGCCCCTATCCAGTTCTGATTCAAGCTTTTCAATTTGTTCGGTAAATATTTTCTCCGCTTCCTCTGTTCTTCCCAGTTGATGGTAAACATAGCCAAGTTCATAGTTTAATTGAAATTCAAAAATATAAAAATCCTGCCCGCTATTTCGCCATTGGTTAAAATATAGCTCTGCTTGCTCAAACTCACCAAGCAATAGGGATGCTCGAAACAATACTCTGGAACATTCCCGTTCGCAGTCCACCACTTGACAGGTTGAATCGGCAAATTGAAGAGCCTCCTGGAATTTACCTTGGATCAGGACCAATTCTGTCTTTCGCCAAACACCAAAACAATGATTTTTTATAACCTTCTTACTATACGCTTCAGCTTTTTCAAAATCTCCGATACTAGTGTAGGCTCTAACAATAACAAGATTTACTGCCTGCAAATCAAATTCATCAGCCATCTCAAGTGCTTTTTGGAGATACGGAAATGCCATGATTGCTTGGTTCTGGGAAACGTATGCCCTGCCCAATGCAGCATGGTACCATAGCCATTCATTATCTTTTGGTGGCAAATCAATGGCTTTCAGATAGTTCTCTATGGCAAGATCGAAATTGCCCATAAAAAAGTAACATTCACCTTTCAACCCATAGCCCCGGTTGAACTCAGGGTCAACCACCAATACCCTTTCAGCATACACCAACGCTGAATCATAATTTTGTTCAGCCATGAATGTCTCACCTTTTGCTGCTATGGCCATTAAATATTCAGGATCGATTTGAATGGCATTATCTAAAAGATCATGAGACGTTTTCAGGTGCTTCTTGTCAAATGTTTTCCAGTAAAGAATACGTTCATGTCTTGCCCTCACATAGAGGTCATAGGCTGCTATATCCGCAGTGGGTATTCTATCTATTTTTTCCTCTTCGTCAGGTGTGATCACCGCTCTGAGAGAAGAGGCAATTTTCTTGGCGATATTGGCTTGAACAACAAAAATTGTATCGGAGAAAATTCCGTCATAGGTCTCAGCCCATAAATGATTTCCTGATTCGACCTCAATAAGCTGGGTGGTTACCCGGAACCGGTTGCCATACTTTCTTACCGCCCCCTCCAAAACAAAGGCCACATCCAGTTCCCGAGCTTTAGTAGCAAAACCTAGATCGCTATTCCTATATGGTTCCACCGCAGTACGGGATTTGACTCCCAATTCAGTAATCTTTTGCAGATGATTAAGTATTTCATCCATCATTCCATCAGCGAAGTACTGATTGTCACTGTCTGGGCTGTCATCCTTGAAGGGGAGCACAGCAATGGACTTGTTCAATACCGCAGGTTCCAAGCTAGATTCGGCGAGTTGCTGGCTTCGATCACCTGAGAAGAACCGGGGATACAAATACATGATTGTAATCACCAACACAAGTCCGACAATAATGAATGAACTGGTCAACGGCTTGCGCTGACTGGCCTTTAATGGATTCTGCCAGGATTGTGATGAAGTGGTTTTGACAAAACCTTCCGGGCTTTTTTCATAATTCCAGGCCAAGTATAGAGCAAGAGGGATACCAATCCCCAATACTGTAAGTAGTAGCGTAAACGACCATTGAGGCAGGTCTACACCCCAGTCTTGAACCTGACCCCACAGTAACACTAGTAATACAGCCACCACTAAATAGGAAACAGCTGCCCGAATTACTCCCCTCCTTAGTACCTCTGCCCAGAAATGACCTGATAGCTCCTTGCCTTCATTGACCTTAGGTATCGGCAGGCCTACCCCTTGTACAGCGTAGGTACGTACTCCATAGGCTACATTCTTGAGCTTAATCTCTCCTAAATATTTAGCTTGAACATCTGTTTGTCCCCGAATAGCCTTCTCGATGGATTCAGAGATGTAGATTCCTCCAGGGTCAGTGATGGATTCTAACCGTGATGCTATATTAACACCATCGCCATAAACGTCATTGTTCTCGATGGTGATATCTCCTGAATGGATACCAATGCGCAACTTGCCATCGAACTTGGCTCGGGCTACTTCTTGTATCTCCACCGCACAGTTCACTGCATCCAGGGCCGTTCCAAACTTGGCCAGGGCCCCATCACCCATCTCCTTTAGCCATTGCCCTTGGTGCTTTTCAACCAGAGGCTTCTGGATTTCCTTGCTAATGCGTACAAGTTCCAGTGCTTTGGCTGAGTCCTTGCCCATCAAGGCCGTATACCCGACCATGTCGGTGAACATTATGGCTGCAAGTTGACGAGAAGACATTCAATTGCGGATTACGAAATACAAATTACGAAAAAAGTATTTGGAATAAATTTTATCACCTAATTCGTTGGACTTGCAACATTTTGAAACTGCCTGTACCGATATTTAGCCAACTAGTGTTAAGTTCAGTGTACTGTGTCGTATAAGTCGCAGGTATTTTTGTCCCAGGCGATGCAAAAAATATGTGCATAGCCATAGTTACGTAAGTATTTTTTAAAGAAGCCTGCCTGCGGCTGGCAGGTATGGGGCAAAAAGAGCAAGACTTGGTTTGGCTAAAGTATACTTAACTTAACACTAGATCAAAGAAATGAATATTGACCGAACTACTGTATGGACCACCAACTGAAATCAATCGCCTCATAAATGCTCTTTATCCGTGATGAACAAGTGCTAATTAATGAGGACTTAGCTGCCTTGTATCAAGTAGAGACCAGGGTACTAAAACAAGCGGTCCGACGAATATCAATCGGTTTCCGACTGACTTTATGTTCGAACTCGACATAAAGGAGTGGCATTCTCTAAGATCACATTTTGTGATCTTAGAGAAATAGGAGCGCGGAAAATACAGCAAGTATCGTCCGTATGTCTTTACCGTATAGGGGGTGGCATTTCTAATTCATTGAGAAATACCTTCGAAATGAGGAACAAAAATAGTTTCTTTGCGTTATTAGGTTGATAGTTTAATTGTATCAATGAAAAATATTATAACCAATTCATCCTTTTGTGCTTGCTGTTGCTGTTGTCTTACATCGGTTGCAGGAAGGGATTATTGAATCTGGTTAAAAAAATAAACAAAGCCTTTCCTGAATTTAGGAAGGGCTTTTTTTTATGTCAAAATGCAAACAGTAGCAGAAACAATTGTTTATAGGGATCTTTCAGGATCAATTGGAAATACCCCCTTATTTCACATTAGTAGAATCTTTCAGGATGCTATGGTAAATATCTATGCCAAACTTGAATGGATGCAGTTGGGTGGCAGTATTAAAAGTCGACCTGCCTTTAACATTATAGAAAAAGCCTTGCAATCCGGGGAACTAGACCATGGAAGGGAGTTATTGGATGCCAGCAGCGGAAATACTGCCATCTCCTATGCCGCTATTGGGGCTGCGCTAGGATTAAAGGTCACCATATGTTTGCCGGAAAATGCCAGTAAAGAACGTATTACTATTTTAAAAGCTCACGGAGCAGAATTAATCTATACCTCAAGGTTTGGAGGAACCGATGAAGCTCAGGCTATGGCAAAGGAGATTAAAAAACAAGATCCGGAAAGGTATTACTATGCGGATCAATATAATAATCCCAATAATTGGAAAGCACATTACCACCACACAGCAGAAGAGATCATTGCACAGACGAATGGCGCGGTTACCCATGTGGTGGTTGGGCTGGGAACTACCGGGACCGCCATGGGTTTAGGGCGAAGGTTGAAAGAGTTTAACCCTGAAATTAAATTGATAACCTTACAACCGGACATTGCCATGCATAATCTGGAAGGATGGAAACATATGGAGACCGCGTTAGTGCCAGGTATATACGATCAAAACATAGCTGATGCAAATTTAGAGATTGATAGTGACCAGGCCCTAATGATGGTAAAAGAAATTGCCTCAAAAGAAGGACTTATGGTAAGCCCGTCATCCGCGGCAAATCTATTGGGAGCAATAGCTGTCGCCAACGAAATTGATTCTGGAAATGTGGTAACGGTATTTCCTGACAATGCAGAAAAATATTCCGAGATCGTAAATTCAATTTTTAAATGAAATTGTTGTTGAACAAAGATTTAATGGATAAAATGGCAGATCATGCCTTAGGTTCATATCCCATGGAATGTTGTGGATTTGTTTTCGGTAAAGACCAGCCGGATGGACGGATAATAACTGAGGTGCACACCACCACTAATAGCCAACAAGGAGATCAAAGGCGGAGGTTTGAAGTTGACCCGCGGGACTATTTAAAAGCAGAGCGCTATGCTTTGGAAAACGAAATCACTTTACTTGGGATCTATCACAGTCATCCGGACCACCCGGCAGTGCCTTCTAAACATGACTTGAAGCAAGCGGTTCCATTCTTCTCATATCTGATACTTTCTACTGAGAAAGAACAAGTAAAAAAAACTACTTCCTGGCAATTGTACCACCAACAATTTGAGGAAGAGGAAATAGTAATTAAAACAAATTTGAAACTATAAATTAATAGAAATAATGGCCAAAATAATTATTCCGACCCCACTTAGAAAGTTCACTGGTAATCAGGCAACTATTGAGGTTGACGCTATCGATATCAGGGAGTCAATAAATGCTTTGTCCTCCTTATATCCTGACTTAAAAAAGCAACTTTTCGATGACGCTGGTGAAATCCGGCAATTCGTGAGGATCTATCTGGGGGATGAAGACATCAAAGTGTTAAACAATGAGCAAACTCCTGTTACCCAGGACGCGGTCATTAGTATCGTGCCCGCGATAGCTGGGGGGATCACCAATTAAAATTTTATGAATACCGTAAAATTCACAAAGGAAGAACTGGAAAGGTACAGTCGGCACTTAATCATTCCTGAATTTAATATTCAAGGTCAGAGGCGTCTGAAAAACGCCAAGGTGTTGGTTATAGGTTCGGGTGGCCTAGGCAGTCCTTTATTGCTTTACCTTACTGCCGCGGGTGTAGGGACAATTGGAGTAGTTGATTTCGATGTAGTAGAGGAGAGCAATTTACAACGGCAGGTACTTTTTTCAGTTGAAGACGTAGGGAAGCCCAAAACCACCAGCGCCATACAAAGGCTTCGAGGGCTCAACCCCAACGTTAATTTTATTGAGCACAACACCAGGCTCACCTCAGAAAATGCCTTAGATATACTGGCTGACTATGACGTTGTTGCTGATGGCACCGATAATTTTCCCACCAGATACCTGGTAAATGATGCATGCGTCATTCTGCAAAAAACCAATGTATATGCCTCTATCTTCCGATTCGAGGGTCAGGTTTCCGTATTTAACTACACCGATAAAGAGGGTAAAACAGGTCCCAATTATCGTGATCTGTTTCCAACACCTCCTCCTCCGGGCTTGGTGCCTAGTTGTGCGGAAGGTGGCGTAATTGGTGTACTCCCTGGAATCATCGGCAGTTTACAAGCCAATGAAGTAATAAAAGTAATCACCGGAATCGGCGATCCATTAAATGGTCGCTTATTTTTGTTTGACGCCCTGACATTTGAAACCAGAACATTGAATGTTCATAAGGACAAAAGTCAACCGAGCATTTTGAAGTTAATTGATTATGAGGTGTTTTGTGGGCTCGACCAGCAACAGGATGACGTACCCGATGTGAAAGAAATAACAGTTCAAGAGTTGGAAAAGCTCAAAGATTCCGGCAAAGCTTACCAGTTGATAGATGTAAGGGAAACCTATGAATATGAAATTGCCCATCTCAATGGTGAATTGATCCCCTTGGCTCAGATTGAAGACAAGGTGGACCAGATTGATTCAAATAAAAAGGTAGTGGTTCACTGTAGAAGTGGGGTTAGAAGTGCACAGGCTATTGAAACCCTTGAGAAAAAATTTGGCTTTACAAATCTGTACAATTTGAAAGGAGGTATTTTGGCTTATGCTAACGAAATTGACAGTTCATTAGCCAAGTACTAATTAGCAATCGCAAGCATCAAATCCCAAGCACCATTCCTCAAGCTTGTTATTTGTTATTTGCCAACCGCCAGGTTGGCATTTTTGGCATTGTTTATGCGGCAAAATAAGAATACCGTGACAAATTAATTTGATATGTGCAGGTGCTGCATACTGATTGTGAATTTGTCAACTTTGTGGTTTGGAATTTTTAAGACCTAACCTGACGGATCTTTGCGTAAGTTTTACCTCTATACTCTTAGCTGCTTCATTTATTCAATTCAGGTATTACACGCTCAAGTGATCACCATTATTGACCAAAACACCCTGCAGCCGGTGGAAAATGCAATGATCTATAACCATGATCACTCCCTCTCCTGGACTACTGATCATAACGGACAAACTACGCTAATCCACTTTTTAGATTCAGGCTTGATTACCATTAATCACCCCTCCTACGAGTCCTATGTAATATCTGCTGATCAATTGGAATTAGGGAGCTTTAAGGTAGCATTAAGACAAAGAATTATCCTTATTGATGAAGTGGTGATTTCAGCTAACCGATGGGAACAGAACAAAAAACAAACGCCAAATAGAATTGTCTCCGTTGGTTCTCAAGAGATTGAGTTTAGCAACCCGCAAACCACTGCAGACATGTTGGGCAAAACCAATCAGGTTTTTATTCAAAAAAGCCAACTAGGTGGAGGAAGTCCAATGATTAGAGGATTCGCGGCCAATTCCGTGTTAATCGTGGTGGACGGGGTGCGAATGAACAACGCCATTTTCAGGGGTGGAAATTTACAAAATGTGATTAGCATTGACCCCTTCACATTGGGGAGTACCGAAGTACTATTTGGTCCCGGATCGGTTATGTATGGAAGTGATGCACTGGGAGGGGTTATGCATTTTAGGACCAAGACTCCTGGATTTACCAGCGAAAAGGTAACACAGTTCGAAGCTAATTCTGTGCTGAGGTATTCCAGTGCAAATAATGAAAAAACAGGCCACATTGATTTTAGCATCAGAGGAAATAAAATTAGTCAGTATACCAGTTTTACCTATAGCAACTATCAACATCTGAACACGGGAAATAAACGAACCAGCAAGTTTCCAGACTATGGCAAACGATTTCAATATGTGCAGAGAATAAACAATAAGGATAGTGTTTTACAAAACCCAGATAACAACGAACAGGTATTCAGTGGATATCATCAATTGAACCTTCTGAGCAAGACTCGATTCAGACTTGGTGACAAATCAGAGTTAAGCTATACCCTGAACTACAGTACCACTTCTGATATTCCGCGTTATGACCGGTTGATCGAGACCGATGAAAACGGCCAACTAAAAGCTGGAGACTGGTTTTATGGTCCACAAAAATGGTTGTCCAATAGTATTCTGGTTGGCCTGTATAATAAAAATAAATTCTTCGATGGAGCTAGACTACAGTTTACCCTCCAGAATATCAAAGAAAGCCGTAATGACAGGGATTTCGGCAATGACCTGCTTCGGATTCGTTCCGAAAAAGTAGACATATTCACCTTCAATTTTGATCTCGAAAGGATCATTAGTTCGAAACACACCATATTTTATGGTCTGGAGTGGTTCTTCAACCAAGTAGATTCAAAAGCAGTTGGTAAGGACCTCGTTACCGGCCGTGAATTTCCTGGCACTCCGCGTTACCCCAATGGAGGTTCAGATTATTCGGGATTAGCAGGCTACCTAAGTCATAAATGGCAACCTTCAGAGGGTGTGGCCATTACCAGCGGACTACGGTACAACCAGATCTGGCTAGATGCACTTTATAATGATACTAATTCCCCTGGAATCCTGAACAAATTTGAGGTAAACAATGGGGCCCTAAACGGAAGTCTGGGCATCGCCTGGCTGCCAGCTAAACACTGGCAGTTTAATACCCTTTTTTCTACCGGTTTTAGAGCGCCAAATGTGGACGATATAGGTAAGATTTTTGATGGCTCCAATGGAATAGTAACAGTTCCAAATACGGACCTTAAACCCGAATATTCGTATAACACAGAAATTGGACTTACAAAGTCTATTGAGGACAAGCTTAAAATTTCTGCAACTGGTTATTTTATATTCCTGGACAACGCTATAATTCAGGATGATTTTGCATTCCAGGGAAAAGACTCCATCTATTTTGATGGTGAATTAAGCAAGGTCCAGGCTTTAGTGAATACCAATAGTGCCCACATTTATGGTGTTAATGTTCAATTGGACTTTGCTCTTACTCCAGGTTTAGGTTTTAGCTCTTCGTACACCATAACTCAAGGTGAAGATTCCGAAGGTCGCCCGTTACGGCATACCACTCCAAGCTTTGGGTTTTTTGGGTTATCTTATCGTTACAAACGTCTCCGCAGTGAACTGAGCTATCGATTTAATGGAAAGCGGGAATTCAAAGATTTGGCACCAAGTGAACAGTTAAAAACCCATCTATATACTCCCGATGGTTCTCTGGCCTGGCAAACCTTGAACTTCTCTGGTTCGTTCCATTTCAGCAAAACGATTATCTTAACTGCCGGGGTGGATAATATCTTTAACACCCACTATAGACCCTACTCCTCAGGCATTAGCGCTGCTGGGCGCAATTTTATTGTTGCCTTGAAAACCAGTCTATGAAAACCACTGAATGGCAGGGCTTTTTTTTGGGTTTTGGGCATCCATGTAATATATCTACCGATTATCACCGGCATCTAACAGAGATTCGTAATATATTACTTTATTAACCAGGTAACTGTCATGAAACTTTTTGCCTTACTACTAGGCCTGGTGGGGTGTTTTATCTTACCGGCACAGGCTCAAACTGAAAACGAGAGGTTTGCCATCGAATCTGAGAGGTTTGCCATCGAATCTGTTACACAGGAATATCTGCAAGCATGGTATGAAGGCAATGACCAACTAATGGCCACCGTTGTACACCCACAAATGGCCAAAAAAATCGTATTCAACACAAGGAGTAATAATGGTGCGCTGGCATACCTTAGTGCCGAAGACCTGTTGGTTCAAACTAAAAAGAAACGGGTCCAAAAAGTGAACCCGCAGGATTTGAAGAGGAGCATAACCATACTTGACATATATAACAACAGCGCTATGGTCAAAGCTGAGACCACCAACTGGATAGATTATTTGCACATGGCCAAAATTTCCGGAAAATGGAAAATTGTAAATATTCTTTGGGAACTAAAATATGAAGGGCTTTAAAGTCCGTTTCCAGGTTGATAAATAATGTGTAACTTGGATTAAACTACCCCTGTTTACATGCACATCGCCGTTTCCGGAAATATCGCCTCCGGGAAAACTTCCCTTACTGAAAAGCTTGCCCAACATTACAATTGGACCCCTATTTTTGAATCAGTGGACCAAAACCCTTATTTAGAAGACTTCTATAAGGACATGAAAAGGTGGGCGTTTAACCTTCAGGTTTATTTTTTAAATAGTCGATTTAATCAGGCGAAAAACACCAGGGAGTTAGAGGGAACCGTTATACAAGACAGGACTATCTACGAGGATGCCTACATTTTCGCAGCAAACCTCTACCAGTCAGGAATGATTACTGATAGGGATTACCACAACTATCTGGGATTGTTTGATTCGATGATCAAATTAGTAAAACCCCCGGATTTGTTAATTTATCTGCAGGCTGATATACCAAAGCTAGTATCACAAATACAAAAGAGGGGTCGTGACTACGAACATCTGATTCAACTGGAATACCTTAATAACCTCAATACATTTTACCAGCGGTGGATCGATCAGTATTCTCTGGGAAAACTACTGATAATTAACATTAACGATCTGGATTTTGTTAGTAATATCCATGATTTTGCCTCAATAGTTGAAAGAGTGGACCGGGAAATCTACGGACTATTTAGTTAGCTCCAATCTGTGTTTTCTGTTTGCCAATGTTAAATACCCTGGAAATATTAAATCCTAGGTGCATTTCTCCGTCAAAGAAATCACCAGTGGTTTCTGTTATAAATCCTTTCTCTATCATTGCCCGGCTA
>QIEB01000484.1 GCA_003229495.1 Flammeovirgaceae bacterium | reverse complement strand
AAATTTGTGTAGTACAATATCTGGCGAAAGTGTTCAGAAAGTCCAAATGGACCCCCTTGGAGACTCCTTCGGAGGTCACTTGCGCCGTTTAAAAGCCAGCTGGTTAAAAGGAGACCCAGAAGTTATTACTCAGCAGTAGCTGGACTTATTATAGTTGATAACTCACTGATAGAATTAGCCGGAAAGCCGCCTTTATCAGCATGCTCTCTGATGAGAGCTATACTTTCTGCCTTGTAAACGCAATAAATCTTGTTGTCAGTGACATAGCTATGTAACCATTCAATTTGGGGGCCCATATCTTTTAAGACCGAACAGGATGTTTGTGAGATGCCTTTAAGTTCCTCAGCGCTCAAGTCTCCAGCGCCGGGAATTTCCCTTTCGATTACATATGTTTTCATCTGATCGTTATTTTTAATGGATGTTTTTTCTTTGTTTTCAGTTTGTTGACCACTGGCAGCAAAATTGGCAGCAAACAAAACTGTTACTATAAAGAGATTGAATTTGTAGATTTTCATGACTTTTGATTTTGACTTTTGATAGTATCAAGATAGTTCAAAAATATATAGGAACCCAACCGTTATTCACAAGTGATGGGCCTTACTCGGAAAATCATGGAATAATCTCTAATAGTATGTTCGATCCGGATTTTAACCAATATTTTAAGTGTTCCGAAGAGTCACTTTTGACATTGAATGTCTGTCATTTCGCGTACACAACCACCCGGTCGTTCCCACTTAATCTGGATTGCTGATTTTCTTCAACTCCATGATCAGTATAACTGGCCTTAAGCACATAAACACCATTAGTTGCTTCAGGTCGGGTAGGGAAGAAGCCATTGATACCCGGGTATATTGTGCTGTTGTCGTTTCCTCCATTTGCTAGGATCCATTGAACTGCCTGTCGGGCTTCTGGTTCTGTAAGGTAAACTTGAGCTGGCATAATGGCGTTTGTCCAATTTTCAGAGGACCCTTCCAACACACTGCTAACCAGTTTATCGATGTCGTGTTGAAGGTACTTTTTAGCGATCTTGTAAAAAGGTGGACCTACAAATGCTGTTTTCGAATTATGACAATTGAAACACCCGCTTTCCTTGATTATCTGCAAACCCATGGTGTCTACCCTGGAGTTTGTTTGGCTTTCAGAATTGACCATTTCTTGTTCACTTGAAAAAAACCAAACTTCCATAAACACTTCATTGGGTAAAATTTCACCATATCGGCTATCCCCATCTTCAAAATCAACTACTTCGATTGAATATAATACTTGTTGCCCTGGTTGGAAATTTGAGTGATTTTCAGGAGTGGTAATAGTTACTATTGGAGGATGATTCAGCCCTGGGCTTACAGGATGGTTTTTAACTAAGCTTTGAACTTGTAACCACATGCCACCAAAAAAAGTGGTCGTCAAGAGAAGGCCCATCAGCCTCATAATTAAGCCTGATCGATTTCTTTAGCCACTCTGTTTGCTGACCTTGTTGCAGCCTCCATCCCCCAGTTAAGATTATCAGCATAGGCCCCGGCAAAATGGATTCTCTGATGGGGAGTAAGTACATGTGGCCATAGTTTTGTCATGGCATTTATGGGGAAGTCCAATCTTTCACAGGTGGGGGCAAATTGATCTTTACTCCAATCCTTTACTATAGCGTGCTCTATGGTTGCCTGCTTGCCTGGATATACTTCTATAAAACCTGCCAGGGCCCTCATCGGAGTGACGCCCGCAGGGCCCACGCCCATTAGGGCCACTCTAGGAGTATCTATCTCTTCTGCTACCTGCCATACGGATGATATATTTGGGTGGTTTAACTCCATATTAATACTTAAGCCGTCTTCCAGCCAAAATTTGGAATTTGCCTGGAACACCACTCTGGAATAACTACCGTAGGCAATATTGTTCAGAACGTATTGCTTTTGCTCCGGAAAACCCGGCGTGATGGGAATTTTGCGAAAAGCAGGCAGTGGAATGCAATTGGCAAGAAAATCGGCTGATTCCTTTTTTTCCTCCCCATACTCTTTGTATGTGATGGTTACTCCGGTTTGTCCGTGGCTAATGGCCAGAATAGGTGTACCTAATTTAACCCGTGTCCCTAACTTTTTTGCAAATGCATTGGGTAGACCTTGATTGCCACCTTTTAATCGGAACACTTCAGGTGGCCAAAAAGGAACGCCTCTGAATGAAAGGATACCCGCTTGCCAAAGCGCATATAAACCTGAAACCTGATCTCCCCCAAGAAAGTTTAAGGCTGCTGGTGAAGCTCCTTCCTTTTTATACAATTCAGTAATCGGAGTGCTGTCTAAATGATCATATCCGACACCAAATGGCTGGTATTCATCAGTAAATTTATCCATGTAAGGACCGAGGTACAAGGCTTTCAACTCCTGTATGCGGTTATCAGCTAAGTATTTAATCTCTCGTACATTAAATCCGAAATTCTTTAGCACTTCTGGATCAGCCAACATTTCCTCGGTATAAAATTTCTCGCCAATCCTCACTAGCACGTTTTTTCTTCTGGGATAGGGGAGTACTTCAAGGTCAAGCTCTTCGGTATATTTCCAATATCGCTCATACCCTGGCTTGGTGATGTGCTCTGCCCCCATATCTGCATACAGGCCATCGGAAAGTCCGTCTCTCCCGGTGAATACATGTCCCCCATGCCTACCTGATGCCTCTAATACCACTACCTCATGGCCCAGCTTCATTAACTCATATGCACAGCATAGTCCGGCGATTCCTGCCCCGGCAACTATAACTTTTTTAGGATTTGAGGAGGTCTGTATGGTTGTTTTGGAAGGTTGTTTCTGCAAGGAATTTCCCAGCAATATTTCTGAGGTAAGAAGTGATCCGCCTACTCCGGCCATAGCGCCAGATTTTAAGAATTTTCGTCGATTGGTTTTCATGAATTAATATAATCACTTGATTTAAAAAGATCTTGATAGAGCCGTGTAGAGACCATTATCTATATAAGTTAAGGATTAACCATAAATTATAAAACATTAACTACATACTCAGCATTATTTTTTAATTTGAAGGTAAAGAATGTTTCGCATTACGCCTTACACCCAACGCCATGCGCCAGCCCCACCAGGTTCTAGGCTAGCCATTACCTTTTTCATATTGTATTTGGCATATGCTTGCGGACCTCGGCCCACTGAACTCGATCTTCCTGATACAATCAGCTTTAATTTTGACATTCGACCTATACTATCCAACAATTGCTATGTATGCCATGGCCCTGATTCCAGTACCAGGCAGGCTGACTTTAGATTAGATCTGCGTCATTCAGCTACCAGGCGTCTGGATGACGGGTCAAAAGCTATCTCACCGGGGAACTGGAAGAAAAGTGTATTGATTAGCAGAGTGACTTCCTCTGATCTCGAGTTTATGATGCCACCCCCTGAAATGAAACGACACCTTAGTGAAAGGGAAATTGCATTGCTGAAACGGTGGATTGATGAGGGGGCCAAATGGGAGCCCTATTGGGCTTTCATACCCCCAGTTAAACCCCAAGTCCCTGAGGTGCGTGAAAACCAATATGTGAGCAATGATATTGACAATTTTATCATCAGCAAATTAGCAGATCATCAGCTAATTCCAGCTAAGGTAATTGATAAGCCCGGATTGGCCAGAAGGCTCGCCTTTACACTTACCGGGCTACCTCCGGAACCTGAAATGGTAAGTTCCTTTGTTAATAACAACAGCCCGGGTGCCTATGAGGCACAGGTAGATCACTATTTAGAGTCTCAGCATTTTGGTGAGCAGTGGGCCCGTCATTGGATGGACCTGGTTAGATACGCGGATACCAGAGGACACGAGTTTGACTATACCATTATCGGCGCCTGGCGATATCGTGATTATCTGATTCGGGCGTTTAACAATGATGTACCTTATGATCAATTAGTAAAGGAGCATTTGGCGGGAGATCTTTTGGAAACCCCACGTCTTAATGTGACGGAGGGCTTTAATGAATCAGTAATTGGAACTGCCTTTTTTTGCCTGTCAGAAGGCAAGCACAGTCCGGTTGATCTGAGAATAGACCAGGCAGAGCGAATTGATAACATTATTGATGTTACCTCTAAGACTTTTCAGGCACTAACGGTAGCCTGTGCTAAATGCCACGATCACAAATTTGATCCCATACCCACTACAGACTATTACTCTTTGTATGGTATAGTGGAAAGTACCCGGTTTACCTTGACCCAGGCTGGATTTGATAATGATGATCAGTTAGTTTTTGACAGCCTGAAGAAAGATCATAATGATATCAGAAAATATATAGTTAAAAATGTATCCGACTATACCAGAGTTGATTTGCCCCTCAGAGAGTTAATGCAATTTCAGGGCCCTCATCGAATTATTGGTGATTTCCGTGATGGTTCTCTTAATGGTTGGATTCCGGATGGTAATGCTTTTACAAATTCCCTGGGTCAGCCAATCATAAAAGGAAATCAATTGATTGGTTTGCACAGCGGAAAAGCTTCAAGTAAAGTGATGGGTAAAGGTCTTTTCGGGGTCCTGAGATCACCTGGTTTTGTGATAACGGAAGATAGTATGCTGTTCCGGGCTGCCGGCAAAAACTCAATAGTCCGGGTTATTATTGATAATTTTCAATTAATACAGGACCCCATCTATGGACAACTCCAAACACATATAAAAAGTGATGATCTCCAGGATTATCGTATTGATCTCTCCATGTGGAAGGGGCATCATGCTTATATAGAATTGCTGGTTGGAGATTATAGGCGTAGAAAAGACAAGGGCTTTCATGAATATGATCTGGATCCTCAGGCATGGTTAGAAGTGGAATATGTGATCGCTTATGATAATAGTTTTACGGAAAGCATACCAGACATGAAAGGCCTGAATACCAATAAGCTTTTATCAGAGCTAATGCTGGCCTGGGAGGAGGAAAAAGCGACTCCTAAAGAAATTACAAGGCTCAATCTATGGTTCTCCAATAATAAACCATTCATCTCAGGCTTAAATCAATGGCAAAAGAAGCAGGAGCGTCGGGCTTTAGCACTTTATGATTCGAGTTTTGTAGTTGGCGTAACCGACGGTGATCATATACAAAGTCCGGTGTTCCTAAGGGGCAGTTTATCAAATTTGAGCCAAGTGAAAGCGCCGCATCGTTTTCTTACCGCGGTATCGGATACCACGCAGGTATTTCAAGACAGAGGTAGTGGACGCCTGGAGTTGGCCAAAAAGATATCAGACCCTAAAAATCCTCTTACTGGGAGAGTTTTGGTAAATCGCTTATGGCATCATGTTTTCGGTCGAGGCATAGTGGAAACCGTGGACAATTTCGGAGTTCAGGGTAAAATTCCATCGCACCCTCAATTACTCGATTATTTAGCCCTAAAATTCATCAATGAGGGATGGTCCGTGAAGAAAATAATACGTTATATGGTGCTGTCCCAGACATTTCAAAGGATAACTGAACCCTCTCAGACAAGCTTGGCCAATGATCCTGATAATTTGCTTTTGCAGCATTATCCCGTGCGCAGGATAAATGCAGAATCGCTCAGGGATGCTGTATTGGCTACTTCCGGAAGACTGGACAAATCTATGTATGGCCCACCGATTCCTATGCATTTGACTGAGTTTTTGAAAGGGCGGGGTAGGCCTAAACATTCCGGTCCAATTGATGGGGCCGGTAGGCGGAGTGTGTACCAAGCGCTGAATCGCAATTTTTTACCACCCATGATGCTTGCTTTTGACATGCCGGTGCCGTTTAGCACTTTTGGCCGCCGGAATGTATCCAATGTTCCATCACAATCGCTTACTATGTTGAATAGTCCTTTTATTGCCGAACAGGCATCGATCTGGGCAAGCCAGTTACTAAAAGAGCCATATTCTTTTGAGGAGCGTATAAACATGATTTATATGCAGGCATTCTCCAGGCAGCCGTTAGACCACGAAGTTGAACAGGCACGAGGGTTTTTTGATGAACAGAAAAACTTGTTGGAAAATGAGGTAGCGATTAACCGCATGGAATTCGAACTGTGGAAAAGCTACTGTCATTCCATCTATAATTCGAAAGAATTCATATTTTTGATATAACCATGACCCGACGGGAAGCCTTACTATTGACCAAAAATGGATTTGGAGGACTCGCTCTAATGAGTTTAATGGGCTCCTTGGGATGTAGTCAAGTCAAACCAGGCAATATTATCAAAAAACTGGGCCCTCAATTGAACCTTCCGCACTTTGCACCTAAAGCCAGAAGTATAATATTCCTGTATATGGATGGAGGAGTTTCCCAGGTGGACTCGTTTGACTACAAACCTAGATTGGAAAAGGAAAACGGTCAGAACCCTTATGATAAGTTTAAGGTAGAAGCTACACAGTTTAATAATATTGGAACTATATTAAAAAGCCCTTGGGGGTTTAATCAATATGGTGAATGCGGTATGTGGGTGAGTGATCTATTCCCCAATATTGCTACCTGTGTGGATGATATAGCACTGGTGCGGTCCATGGTGTCAGACTTTCCTGAGCATACCAATGCCAACTACTTTTTGCATACTGGCCATGGCCTTCAGGGCCGCCCCAGCATGGGCGCATGGATCAATTATGGTCTGGGTTCGGATAATCAGGACCTGCCGGGTTATGTAGTGCTTGACGGAGGACTTATCCCTCCCGGAGGACTTGATAATTTCAAATCCGGGTTCCTGCCAGCCAACTACCAGGCGTCAATTCTTAAACCAGGAAAAACACCAATTCCAAATGTCAGCCCCGGCGAGCCCTCAAAAGATATCCAAAAAAGTAAATTAGACCTGATCCGGCAAATGGACAGCTCATTCGTTGGTAAGATCGGGCATGAAGATGAAGTGGAAGCCGCCATTAATAACTATGAACTGGCCTATCGAATGCAAACGTCGGTACCGGAATTGACCGAGTTATTAGGTGAATCTAAGTTGACCAAAAAACTTTACGGAATAGACTCCAGCAATCCGCATTTGGCAGGCTACGCCACTCAATGCTTAATGGCTCGTCGTCTGGTGGAAAGGGGAGTGCGCTTTATTGAATTAACTTGTCCACGAGTTGAGGCGGATCGGTGGGACCAGCATACCGGCTTGGTAGATGGACATGAACGAAATGCTCATGCAGTAGATCAGCCGGTAGCAGCTTTATTGAAGGATTTGAAGAGCAGAGGACTATTAGAGACTACACTGGTAGTGTTTGCCGGTGAATTTGGCCGTACCCCATTTGCACAGGGTAAGGACGGAAGGGACCATAATCCTTCAGCATTTTCAATATGGCTGGCAGGTGCGGGAATCAAAGGGGGGACTATCTATGGTATGACTGACGAATATGGTTATCGGGTAGTAGACAAATCTACCTCCATACACGATTTACACGCCACCATGCTTCATCTACTTGGAGTTGATCATGAACACCTTACATTCCGGTTTAGTGGCAGGGACATACGTTTAACGGATGTTCATGGGCATGTTATAAAAGATATTCTGGTTTGAGTAATTAGAAATGATTAATTACAAGGCAAGATTTGCGGGAAAAGGAAAACTAATGAAAAAGCAGAAAAGTACCTATTTTAGGAAATTCGTGAAAAACAACTTTAATATGAAACACATTATTTTAAGTAGCTTATGCCTAATCATACTTAACTCCTGTACTCAGGAAAAACCGTCACAAAGCAAACCCGATGCCGATGACGGCTGGATATCCTTATTGAATGATGACCTTAGTGGATGGAACCAAACTGGCGCCCTGGAGGCTGAAATGACTGGTAATGTTTTATCATTGACAGCTACTGGTGACCAGCAGACTGGCATGTTAACTACACAGGACAATCATTTTGATAATTTTCATCTAAAATTGGACATACAATCATCTGATATACAGTCTTCTATCTTCTTTAGATTAAATGATCAGTTAGAGTCTGCATCGGAACTGCCGGGCTATACCATAAGCATTGATGCTAATCCGGATCAACTTGACCCTATCGGTACTATTCAAAGTGTAGCCAGATCTACCATACCAGAAAATTTTGATGCTAAGCAGTGGAATACCCTTGAGGTAACTGCATGAACAGTTGGTTGCAGAAGCAAATGATAAGCGCTTTCATTCTGGCAAAATAGGGTTGCAAGTACCATCTGTAAAAGGTAATACCATTCGATTCAAAAATATCCAGATCCAGAAGTTAATGACTATCGCAGTAATAACAGAATTAGTAGAGGATCGTTATCGCTCAGACTCCACACATGCTTGGGAACCCCTGTTTGACGGAAAGACCTTAAATGGCTGGAATTCCATCGGTGACGGGTCTTGGGATGTTGAAGATGGCGTGCTACATGGTTATTCAGGGATTGAAGGAGGATTCTTGGTTAATGAAAATGTCTACAAAAACTTTTATTTAACTACCAAGTTTAAGATTATCAAAGAGGACAATAGTGGTATTTGGGTGCGAAAAAGTCCGGATTCGGCCAATGTGTCCATAACGGATGCTATTGAGTGCAATATTTATGATCACAATGGGCCGGCACATGCTTATTCTACCGGATCAATAGCTACCCACGCCCGGGCCTGGTATGGCATGATTGATTATGATGACTGGAATGAAATGGAGATTTTCGCTGAAAACGAGCATATCGTTATGTTTGTAAATGGTGAGAAATCTTCGGAGTCTTATCTGCCTTCTAAATTTAACAAGGCGGGAAATATCTGTTTGCAGGGCGGAATTAAGTTCTTTGCTGAAGATAAAGGTCCTTCAGATGTTTATTTTAAAGATATGATGATAAAATCCTTTGACTAACACCTTGCCTGCAGCGGCAGGCAGGGTTTTGTTATTTGACCTTTGGATTTTGGCAACTTAGTTGGGCTTTGTAATTTGCTATTTGGTGCTTGACAAACTGGCATCAGCCAGTTCCCTATCTGGTCTTAATTTTTCAGGATTAGGAAGATTCATTTCTTTTAAAAGTTCCAAAAACCTCGGATCATCATAAAGCGATTCCAATCCCATTCCCGGCCACACCCTGATCCAGGGGTACCAGCCATGCTTATCCGGGTGGCGAAGCCATTTAATAGCATTGTCTGCATCACCCAGTAAAGCGTACATAAATCCCAGACTCAAAGCCCCCAAGGCGGTGGGAGCCTTTTCAATTTCGTTGATGATCTGTTTTGCTTCTTCTATTCTACCTGATTTAATTAATGCCGGGCCATAGCTCACCCACCTCCAAATTGGAAATTTTTCTGAGGCTTCTTTACTTAATTTTATCGCTTCATCATGTCTGCCCATATCGCTTAATACATTAGCTTTCCAGGCCTGTGCAAATGACCAATCCTCGTATCCAGGGGCACTCATGGCTTCATCCATTTTCTTCAGAGCTTCTTCGTATTGACCTGTCCAACCGTACAGCAAACCTGTACCAGCGGCATGTAGCTGACTAAAAGGGTCTAGTTGTTCAGCAAGTTCATGTTCTCTTATTGCTTCCTCTTTGCGGCCTAATAAAATGAGATACCACGCCCTATGAAAATGATTGGTGGCCAGGTTAGGGTTCATCCGGTTGGATTTCTCAAATGCCTGCTCCGCCCGTTCCCAATTCCAACCGTAATAGGTTTCGTAGTGGGACAATGCCGCCCAACCCTGCGCTAAAGTAGAATCCAATTGTATGGCTCTCAGAGCAGCCTCCCTGGCCTTTGGAAAAACATCACGTGATGGTGAAGGCCCATGGCCGATCCAATTGAATCCTTCAGCAAGAGCAGCGTAGGCGAAAGCATCTGCAGGATTTTGATCTATAGCCTGTTGCAAATAAGCCTGTTGCAAATAAGTAATACCTGTTTGCCAGTCCTGAGGGTTCTCTTTAAATAAATGATAAGTACCTTTGAGATATAACTCATAAATTTCAGGTTTAACAGGTTTCACGCCTACACCCAGGAGGTTTTGTTTGTCATTTAATTGTACTCCAATCGGTTTGGTTAAATCTCGGGCCACTTCTGACCACAATAACCTTATTTCCGATATGTCCCGGCTATATTCCTTGGTCCAGATTGGTTCCTCCTGTCCGGAAACCAATAGCTTGACAATCACCGTAAGCATATTTGAAGATCTTGAAGCTGTTCCAAGTATTACGAAGTCAATCTGGGGCAGATCTTCTTTAAGATTAATAAATGGAACTCCGATTCCTGAATAATAGCGGGTAGTAAGTTGATCAATTACCTGAAGTCGGTCAATTTTGGACAATTCAGCAATCAACCCCTGGGTCATACCTACCTGAAAGTATTCTTCTTCACCACCTACATCAAAAGGGATAACCGCCACCACTTTACTTACCTCAGTCACCGGTCGGCTTTCCCAACGTCCCCTCATCCAGTATCCGACAGCCAATAGGGCAATCATCAATAAAAGAGCAGGCACCCAAATCTTCTTGCCTGACGATCTTAAAATTTTTACTGGGTCTCTCTCTGCCTCAATTTTACCACTTATGTGCTTGACTTCTGGAACGGTTAATCCTGAATTGGTAACTGCATAAACTCCCACAGGCCGCTCAACATTTTTAAGGAGATAAGATTTTAGATATTTTGTGCTTATCTCAGAATGGTTCTTTATTTCATCAAAGACCTTATCTGAAATGAATATGCTGTTTGGGACCGCCAGGGATTCAATTCGAGAGGCTACATTCACACCATCTCCAATGATATCATCGTCGGTAAAGACGATATCGCCGCTGTGCACGCCAATACGTACTGGGATGATAGGCTCATCACGCATGGCCAATTGAATGGCAACACCACATTCCACGGCTTTGACGGCGCTGTCAAATACGCTCAACGTGCCATCGCCGTAATAATGCAGAATCTGTCCTTGATGGTTCTCGACTTCTTTCTGGAAGACCTCGCGGTGTTTGTTTCGAAATAGAATAGCCTGTTCCTCACTCTTCTGCATCAAGGCGGTATATCCCTCGATATCGGTGAACATTATGGCTGCAAGTTTTCGCTGTGATGTGGTGTTGGTGGTTTTCATAGTATATCAGTACCTGGTACACTCACGCATAGTTTACTTTAGGTAATCTCCAAATCTGGATCCTCCAGATTGATCAAGATTCCCCTTTGACTAATTTAACATATTTATCGCTGTAAGTCAATCGATTAAATGATATGCCAGCACTCTGTCATTAGTAAAATTGCTTACTAAAAGTAACCCTGATACCATTAGAAATTGAAAATTAAAGAATTGACCATTGACTGTGACAAATAACCACTTTTGCGAACCTGATGTTGGAAATCCTAGCTAGGGAACGACAATCTTTTTTTGTTTTAAAAAAATGGAACACCTTTACAAAGATGGATGAAGCAAAAATATTCATTTTTTCAATGCTGATGGCGGTTTTGGCTTGGGGTTGTTCGGGTGACGATCCGGAGCCACCACCAGGTAGCGGAGGGCCTCCGCCGGTAAATAACAAAGAATGCAAGATACATGAAATGGAGTTTCGAAATGAGGACGATGAGATTACCGGCATCCGTAACTTTATCTATAATGTCAACCAAAATAATAGAATAGAGTCTATCTCAATTGTTGAAGGGCTGGACCTGGTTCCAATAACCCTGCGGTTTGAATTTCGATACAATAACGATGAAACGATTCCTGCCAGTATAGATGAAATCTTTGGAGCGGATATATTGACCAGTACCGAATTCAAATTTGACCAACAGGGAAATCTGGCGGAATTTATACGCTTTGAATTGGCTCCACCTTTTACCGGTCTCCCTGAATCCCACCTGTTTTTTTATGAAGAATCTGAACTGGCTAACGACTCCATAAATGCACGGATTGTAATATTTGATATTGATCGCATTACCCGGAATTGGATTGATGTACTACCGGCAGTTTTCACCACTGGAGGGCAAAGAATTAGCCGGTTTGAAAAAATAACCTTCCGGGGAGATTTACTTAGCTTTTGTGATTTCAGTTATAACCAGCAAGGCTATTTGGAAGGCATTGTTTGTAGGAGAGTGGATGGCATATTAATAGAGGTATGGGATTTTACCTACCAAAATAATCGCTTGGTTTCAGCATTTGAGCAGCTGCCCAATTTTCGTGCAATTACTACTTATGAGTATGACCCGGAGGGCAAACCCAAGTCCGTAGTATCGTCTACAGATGGTCGTTTCAATTGGACCGCCGACTACTTCTATATCTGCCAATAGTAGATAACAATAAAGTTCGGGCACAAAAATTCAAAACCCAAGCAAACATCAAATAGCGCCTCAGCGAATAATTAAAACATAATGTTTGTTTAAAGTATTTCCTCCGGATATTACAATATAGGTTCCTGCGGATACGGTAGTTAAGTCTAGTCGAATCTGTGATCTTTCTTGTCGTTGGGGTACCAGGATCTCTTTTGCTGAAATATCAAATAGTCGAATGTCAGGAGGGATGTTGGATAATTCAGCAAATGGAACTATCAAATGCTCCCTTGCCGGATTCGGGTATGGGGCTTTAATCAATTCCATAACTACCGACTCAATAGACGAATATGTGAATCCACCGTCAAAATCGACTTGTTTGAGTCGGTAATAAACTATACCTGGATAGGGATTGAGGTCTTCATAGGAATAGCTTAATAAATCATTGCTGATCCCCGCCCCCGGTATAGTGGCCAAAGTTTCCCAAATCGATTGATTAAAAGAAGCTGCCCGTTCCACCTGGAAATAATCATTATTGGTTTCGGAGGCAGTTTGCCAATCCAATTGTACCCTGTTTCCCCGAGCAGTGACTTTAAATGATCTCAGGGTAACAGGCAAAAGGATGCTTCCCTCAATCTTTAAATTATCAAAACGGATCAATTCTGTATCTGACGAATTGATGGTCTCCAGTCTCAAATCCAGGGTGTTTCCCATAAGTCCGGTTTGCACCACCAGAGCCGACCCCCAGTCAGTATCATTATCCCGGCAATCGCCGCTGTTTATTCCATCATCACCATATAATGTATGACTACCACAGGAATCATACAGCCCGCACCAGTTTAAAAAGTTCTTAACCAGATTCCACGAACCACCATCAATTCGGTAAAGAACGTTAACATAGTCCTCGTTAGTTTGATCGGCACAGGCATCCAACCCAAAGTATGGCCCTTCATGATCTCCGGATTCTGATATGTCCAGTGAAAGCCGAATATTGCTAAATCCAGAAATATCAATCTCCTCTGTTTGGAAAAAGACCACTTCGTTAACATCTCTGGCTTCTAAGGTGCCTGAACGGATTTCCCACCAGTCCGCGGTATCGATACAAGCTACACATCCTCCGGTAACCCAGTCCGGGTCCGGATTTGCTACATTGTTATTACTGGCTGATGTGGTGCCATCAGGGTAACCGTCAAAATCATCCAGCCAAATAGTAACCTGCCCGGTTGAACTGTCCCAGAAAATAAGCATTAAAACCGACATCAATAACCCACGTCGAAGCATTTCCATATGAATGGAAAGATAGCTGGTGACAGTTACATAAAATGAGACTGCCCCGGAAGGATGCCCTCTTGAGAAGCTATTTTATAATCTGGATCTTAGAGTTTGCTGGATAAACCCATTCTACGCCGCGAGCGGTAACCACCGCATCGTCCTCCAAGGGTATTCTCAGTTTTTTACCTCCCCATTCGGGAATTTTTGTATAAGCAAACAATTCGATTGAAAGCAGGTTGGTTTCTTTAAGCTCATAAGTGAGTCTTACAGGATTGAAAAAGGCAATTGAGGGCCCGATCCCATGACCCCAATTACCTACCGAGTGACATCCAATAATAATATCAGTAACATCTTCTGTGCTGGGTTTATTAAACTCTTCCATCTTTTTGAAACCAGCAGATTCAAGGGCATGATAAATTTGATCCTCCGCTTGTTGTGCGGTGATACCCGGATGGATATTCTCTACTACTACTTGCCTGGCCTTCAATCCCTGATCAAATGCCTTTTGTATGCTTGCAGGTACCTCGGTTTCACCAGCTCCCAAAACATAGGCAATGCGTTTCATGTCAGTATAGAAATTCATGAGTCCCACGCCCCAGTCCAGCATCAGTACATCACCCCTTTGAATAATTCTGTCAGTGGACAGGGCCTCAACCCCATCAGGGCCGGTGATATAGACTGAGGGCAGCCCGAAGGAGGAACCGAGATTGTATTTGAACAGTTGATCCATCATCCACCAGGCCACATCTTCCAAGGTGGTAACACCGGGAGTGATTACTTCATTGGAAAAGGCCCTTTCAGCGATTTGATAGGAGTACTCTCCGGCTTCAGCAAAGGCGGCTATTTCACTGGCTACCCGTCCTGATCGGAAATCAGAGGTTAGTTTTTCAGCAGACACGAAGCGCTCTGAAAACTTTTCCCCTAGAATTTCTTCAAGTTCAAGTCGTTCCGAGTAAGAGAGGCCGTCTGCACCACCGAAGTTCTTTGAAATGTTTAGACCAATGTTTTTGGGATCTCTGGCCTCAACATAGGACTTCAATTCATTTTCAGGTCCGAAATAATCGTAAGCGTCGCCTTGCTCAAGCAGATAACCACTTATTCCTAAGGCAGCACGCTCAATTCGACCTGTTCCATTGTCAGTAAAGATATAATACCCATTGCTGGAGGTATACCCGCCACCCATATCCGGGTATAAGGGGTCATAGTTGCCTTCCCGGTTGGTAATGATCCACATGTCAATGTTGTTTTCGCGCATAACCTCTGGAAGTATTTGATCAAACTTATCACTGCGGATCTGATTCATTTTGCGCCAGCGTCGGAAGGCCTCTTGCCCATTGCAATCAAGTGAAACGGTCCAAGGCAGACCAAAAAGTAGAAGCAGCATGATTACAGAATGTATCCTTTTATTCACCGGTAGGTATAGAAATATTCCATAATTACAATCCATATGTTTTGTAGTATAATTCTTATAATTGACTTTACAATTGAGTAAAATAATATATTTTTGCAGACTCGTAAATAAGCCTTATATCAGTACTTGACCAAGGTACCAACTAAACTTACCACTATGAAACTCTTTTTTATTTCATGCGACAAAACTGCTGAATCCCAGAAATCTAGGAACAAGAGTCGAGGATTATTTGATTATTGCTGGGAACTATTGACCAACCTTAATATGTAATTAAAACAAAAGCTTAGAGGAGATGAAACGAAATAGTTACCTAGTGTTTACTTTAATGGCAGTGTTAGCATTGCCAGGATGCTCCAATGATGATAACGAGGGGGATCCTATCAATATTGGTGATCTGATTTTAGAAAGTATCATAGGCAACTGGGTAGCGACTAAAGCTGAATTTACTACCACTAATGCCAATCCTGTACAAAGTGTTGACGTAGTGGCTGATGGTGGATTTTGCGACTTGACTGTAGGTCCGGATGGTCGTTTTACCTTGGTGGTGCGCAATACCAGTCCGGATCCTCAGATTACCACCGGTCAATTTTTAGCGGATGGGAATGATATTAATGTGAAATTTGACAATGATCCCGATAATCTGGTACTGTGGGACTTTACCCTTTCCCAAAACTCCTTGGGTATTGTTGGACCAATGCTTTACGATTTTGAAAATGATGGCACTTCGGAAGAAGTCTCTGCAAACCTTGATTTTATACCAAGTTAGCGCGTTCCTGACTGACCAAAATCCTCAGTATCTATTGCTAATTATCTGGTAAATACTTATTATTTGCCTGCATAGGAATAGTTAACAACCAAACATATAATCATATGGATTTATCTAATATCAATTTTCTGGCGGTGATAGTAGCAGCTCTGGTCAGTTTTGGCCTGGGTTCAGTTTGGTATTCTGCTCTTTTTGGAAAAGCCTGGCAGAAAGAACTGGGCTTGACCGAGGAATACCTGAAACAAGGTAATATGGTGAAGATTTTTGGATCTAGTTTTGTGTTAATGGTTATTATGGCCTTTGGCATGGCCATACTCATCCAGGGACATCAGGCAGATCGGGAAATTGATTGGCTACAGGGAAACCACCACGGTCTTTACGTAGGGTTCTTTTTTGTGGCCACCACCATGGGCATTAATCTGTTATATCAAAGAAGATCGTTGAAGTTATGGGCGATCGACGCAGGTTATCAGGTTCTTTGCCTGTCGGTCATGGGAGCTATTCTGGGCGCTTGGCACTGAAAAATTGCTCAGCGCCATTTTAAAGAACCAAGTACCGAACGACAAGCTCCAAATAAGCACCAAGAAACAAATCAAGGTTCCAAACAGCAAGTACAGGATTGGACTGAATTATTACATAAATGAAATATACAACCATTGACAATACTGACCTAAAAGTCAGTACCTTATGCCTTGGAACTATGACCTGGGGACAACAGAATACCGAAGCAGATGGTCATCAACAAATGAGTTATGCAGTAGATCAGGGTCTCAACTTTTTTGATACCGCTGAAATGTATGCGATTCCTCCCAGGAAGGAAACTTATGGTTCGACAGAAAAGATCATTGGCTCGTGGTTTAAAAAAACCGGATTACGGGACAAAGTCATCCTGGCTTCCAAAATTGCTGGTAAAGCAGACTTTTCCAAACATATCAGAGAGAAAACCTATACCAGAGAATCCCTGACAGAAGCTGTGAATGGGAGTTTAAGCAGGCTTGGCACTGATTACATCGACCTATATCAATTGCATTGGCCGGAACGTCATACCAATTTTTTTGGACAAAGAGGCTATGTACATAATAAGGATGATCATTGGCAAGATAATATTCACCAAATTTTGGATACTCTAAAAAGCCTGATCCAATCGGGGAAGATTAGATACATTGGGCTATCAAATGAAACTCCATGGGGTGTAATGCGCTACCTGAATGAAAGTGAGAAAAATGGACATCCAAGAATGGTTACCGTTCAAAACCCGTACTCCTTGTTGAACCGGTCATTTGAAACAGGAATGGCAGAAATGGCCATTCGTGAGCAGATCAAATTATTGGCTTATTCACCTTTGGCGTTTGGGGTATTGAGCGGGAAGTATCTAAATGGGAAGCAACCTAAGAATGCCAGGTTGACTCTTTTTCCTCACTACACCAGATATAACCACCCTCAGGTAATAGAAGCTACCCGGCAATACGTGGAGGTGGCAGCTGAGTATGATTTTTCTCCTGCCCAAATGGCCCTGGCATTTGTAAACAGCCGACCGTTTGTGGTCAGTAGTATCATTGGAGCTACTTCCATGGAACAGTTGAAAGAAAATATTGCCAGTAGTAAGGTAATATTGCCCTCTGAGGTTATTAAAAAAATTAACCAGATCCATGATATTATTCCAGATCCCGCGCCGTAATATATTGACTGAAGGATTGAGGGACTGAAGGATTGCTGTGCTGTCGATTCACACCAAAGGCGTGAGAAAGTGGGAAAGATTGCTGCGCTGTCGAACCCCTTTGCACGGTTTTTACGTTAAGAACTACACTCAAGGATCTTGATCAAATATGAAACTAACCACGGTATTTATAATTCTATTGATATTCGGCCTGATCGACTTATATGTTTACAAAGGATTTTCCGGTATTGTCCAATTGTATGCGCCAGCGCACAAAATACTGATTACCGCACTTTACTGGTTGATCAGCTTATCGTGCCTGGGACTGCTTATTTACGGTGTGGCCAACAGGGGTAATTTCACATCTATGAATGCGCTTACCCTAATCATTGGAATCTTTATAACTTTTTTGCTTCCGAAGATCGTTTTTGTGATTTTTCATGCGGTAGACGACATTTTTAATTTGGCAGGCCTCGCTGTCAACTACATGGTCCGGGAAACAGACTATACCAGGCGGAATTTCATATCTCAAGTTGGCTTATTGGCATCGGGTTTGATGTTTGGATCAATGATATATGGTATTCTTTGGGGAAAATTTAATTTTAGGGTGCTCAGGGAAAAGATTGGGTCACCCAGGATACCCAAATCGTTCGATGGTGTCAAGATCGTTCAGATCAGTGATGCCCATTTAGGGAGTTTTGGTGACAGTTACCAGCCTATTGAGAAAGCAGTGGCAATGATTAATGAGCTTGAGCCTGACTACGTATTTTTTACCGGAGATTTGGTGAATAATCATGGCAACGAGGCCAGTTCCTGGGTGGATATTTTCAGAAATATTGAGGCGACAGAGGGTAAGTATAGTATTTTTGGCAATCATGATTATGCAGACTACGGAAATCTTACCGCTGAAGAACGTACCGCCAGTGTAAAACTGCTAAAGAACATTCATGGACAAATGGGCTTTCGTTTACTAGAAGATGAAAGTATTGAGCTCAGGAGAGGTAATCACTCTATTACCCTTATTGGCGTTCACAATTGGGGCAAGGGTTTTCATCAGGTAGGTGATCTGGACAAGGCGCTAAAAGGAATTAATCCTGATAATTTCCAGATCTTACTTTCTCATGACCCCACACATTTTGAAGAGCAGGTTAAAAACAAGACTACTATTGATCTTACCCTTTCCGGTCATACCCATGGTATGCAGATGGGTATAGAGATCCCTTCACTGAATATTAAATGGAGCCCGGTAAAGTTCCGGTACCCACGCTGGGCAGGGATGTACCAGGAAAACGGACAAAAACTTTACATAAATAGGGGGTTTGGGGTACTTGCTTATCCGGGAAGAGTTGGGATGCCTCCGGAAATCACATTGCTTACTCTTCATTCTGAAGCATAGGTGCTCATTCAGCGCCTAATTATTTCCTTTTTTCTTAACATATTTCATGACATTAAGAAATGTATCTGTCCAGATCTCCTTTTCATTGGATTTAAGATAGGTCAGTAGTTGGTTATGTGCTTCAACAGATACATTTAAATAACCTCCTCCAACACTGTGAAACATAAATACAGCTATTGTTCCCTTCTTCTCTGCCTGTTTTACAAATTCAATCAATTCACCGCCTGTGGGATTATTTACGCCCCAACTTGGGACAAAATAATGGTCCATGTGTTCAATTGATTCAGGAATCGGTCCATCATTCCTAGCGGCTGTGAACAACGTACGTACGGTATCTATATAGCTTTGTTGATTTACCTTATAATCGGAACATGTATATGCATAAGTTCTTTCTTGTTTACCATCGATCGCCATTAAAAGGGAATTGGCGGTTTGGAGTTCATCTTTTATTCGATCCAGTGTATATGTTCTTAAATCATATTCTGGCTTTACCCAATCAAAACGTGCCCCGTTGCAAGGGTGAAAAAGTGAATGATTTCCCAATTCATGTCCACTTTTAGTAATGGAACGCCAGTCTTCAATTCGATTATGTAGAGATGTTGAATAGCCAGTACAATAAAAAGTTCCTTTTAGATTAAAGGAATTCAATGCTGGAACAACTATGTCTAAATGGCAATCAAGACCATCATCATAAGTCAAGCATACTGCTGCCTTATAACTATCGGGCCATTTGAATTGGCTGTCTGTATTCTGGCCAAAACAGAAAATCGGATAACATAAAATGAGTGAGTAAATAAGTGTTTTCATTATTTTACAGGTATTGAGCTAATCTTCACTTTCATTTGTCAAAATTAGGAGTCACAGTCAGTGGTTGAGATCATACTGAAGTTTCACCGACAATTGCTCAATTTCATCTTTGGATTTTCCCTCAATTCGCCAAATAGATTTTTGATAATCAGCATAAGTATACCGGTCGTAAAATACTAATTGTCCCCATGGAGTTTCGTGTATCCTGGTGTTATATCCATAATGCGAAACTTTTCTTTTTCTGATTGGGGTTCTATTATTGTTTTCTTTAACTCTGGCAGTTGCAGGAGCTCCAAATAGCAATCCGGACGCAATAGTCAATTTTTGGAAAAATGTAGCTCGATTCATAACATTCCAAATTTCCTTCATTCAGTTGGGTATAAATTTAGCTATTTTATTGGTGATCATTTCTGATAATTGTAATTCAAATATAGACCTTGCACTATTGTAGAATTATGGTTAACATAAATCTAAAACAAATTGATTTTATTACATTTGAACCAAATTATCCACCGTGTCATGAGCTACAAATTACAGTACTGTTTTATAGCATTATTTACTTTTGCATATTTTCTATGTCACGCTCAGGTTAATGTTCCCAGCTGGCCTTCGGTAATTGAAGTTGACAATCAAAAGGTTACCATTTATCAGCCTCAAACTGAACAATATACAGGGGAGCATTTTGAGGCCAGGTCCGCATTTTCTGTGGAAGTAAATGAGAAACCAATATTTGGTGCCATGTGGTTTTCATGCAGTATAGTTACAGATAAGGAAAAACGTGTGGTTGAATTTGATCATATTAAAGTGGATGTTGTGAAATTCCCGGAAGAAGATCAGCAAAAACTGGAAAATTTCAAGGACCATCTAAATCAGAAATTCCAGGATAGTTACCTGACCATATCGATGGATCAATTTCTT
>QIEB01000480.1 GCA_003229495.1 Flammeovirgaceae bacterium | reverse complement strand
TTAACTCCAAGTCAAATACTTTTCGTGTTGTTCTATTTTCCATCTTTGTTTGTGTTTGGAAAAAAGGCAACCTATTTTAGGCTTAGTCAGTGGGCCTCCAAATCCTATTTGCTGTAGGTCATGGGAAAAAAAGGAACAAATGTGATTTGCGTTCACTCTCACCCAAATAAATGGTTCCATCCAAACCTGTAGTCATACTATCGAATTGTTGACCGCGCCAGTAGTAATAAGGACTTCGATCAACCGCTAACATCCCCAGGTTTTCGAATCCGTGAGTTTGAGGATTGTACATATAAAATTGACAAGGTCTGGAAGCCGACTGCTCTCCGGCCATAATATATACATTACCATTCTGACCAACCGTCAAGCATCTAAGTCGTCGCGATTCCCTTACTTTACCCAGGTTTACCAATTCCGTAGTTTGGGTGTCTAAAGAGAAAAGGTACCCGTCAGTGGTCCCACCATAAATCAACCCATTTTTGTCTTTGGCAAAATATTCGACGGCGGTATAGTCTTTATAAAATTGTAGGTAGTAATAATCTCCAGGTATTTCAATATTAGTAGAGACCAGATCTCCTGCCATTGGATCATAGTAGCTTAACATTCCCTTGGTGCCGGAAAAGAAGACCCTGCCGGAATCATCACAAACAAGGGCCCTTGACAATGTTCTCCAATGCCGTTCAGGCCCATGATAAACTTTCTGGGAATCGATTTCTCCCAGGTCCGTTGTTTTATTGGTAGCTATATTATATATAAAGAAATGACCATCAGGATAGGTAATACCGTAAATCTCATCGCCGTCCGGATTAATAGTAAGTGCATAAATGGAATTATTGGCTAACGGCCTACCCAAATCCTCCAATTCGCAATTCATATTGGCAAGTTTTACTTTTTCATTGCTTTCAGCGGGACTATATCTATACAAATTCCCGCCGGGATAATCGCTGAAACTTCTTTTTATATCTTTCCATAATGTAACATCCAATGCATCATTGCCTTCACCCCGCTCAGACAAAGAAAAATCTTCGAACATATTTTTACCTGACCCTATATAAATATTACCATCCCTATCTTCTACCAAAGAATGGTGGACGCCTGAATGCCCGGGAATTTTTCCCAGATGTTTGACCTTATTTATTTTTGGATCGAACAGGAATAAATAGGCTTCTTCCCCACTGGTACAACCATAAATTATTCCGTCCCCTGCTGTTAGCAAAGAGGTTACCGCGCTACTATTAACGGGAATTTCATTGACGTCAGGATATCCCAGGTCCCTCAAATCTACCCGTTGCCGATTTTGCATTACATGGGTCATCCAGTCCTGAGCATACAGATGATTGGTAAGCAACAAAGCTTGAACCAATAAAATGAATGAGGCAGTTTTTTTTATTCTATAGATGTCCATTGGTCTTTGTTCCTTTTCATTTCAATGATCATAGATTAGTTATTGAGGCTTGTAAACAATCAGGTGTAAAGCAACTGGCGTATCACCAATCATCCTGGTTGCTTTGTTCTTGTCCTTAACCTCTACCTGCCCGCAAATATAAACCGTACCATCGGGTGCAACTGAAGCTGCTTCACATCCGAATATTTTGCGTCCGTCTGCTGTCTGCATTTTACCCAGATCTATTCTTTTGTTTGCTTTTAAATCGTACATCAAAAGATGATGGCCCTCTGAACTTCCAAAAGTCTCTTCATATCCCTGAATGTCAAACCCTCTGGCGGAAGGGGCAAAATAGACTTTCTTTTTCCTGTAATCGATGGCAAATGCTAAGGTGGAATAGGGTATATTTTTTTGATCCCCCTCTAAATATTTACTGTCACACATTCTTGATAGTGGCGTTATTTCTCCTTCTGGGCCTTTGTGCGGATCGAATCGAAATAAAATGGATCCACTACCACAGGTGATACCGTAAGCTACTTTATCAATGGGATCCCACTCCACAGCGCGCCAGTCATATGTCCTGTCGATCATCGGATTGTTTAACTGCGTTGGAAAAATGGAAGGGTCATATGGGGTTCGAAGTGAGGTTTCATATACTTTTCCCTTTTTCGCATGGTACTTAGCCACCCTGGCAGTAGGGAAACTCATATAAACATTGCCTTGATCATCGCAGAAAATGCTACGACAAATATCCCAGTTACTGACACGACCCAAATTTTTTGTAACCCGGGTTTTAAGATTAAAACGATAAAAATATCCTGTAAAACCTATTCCGAAAAGATATCCGTTCTTTTTGTCAATGGCGAGCGGATAGTTTCCGATTCCCTGATCAACCAATCCCAAATCCTCTGTTTTATTATTTTTCGGATCATATTTCATCCAATGCCCTCCCTGCCAACTTGTGAAATCAAAGGAACGCGGTCCGCTCCCGTTATTCATGGAAACATAATAAATATTGCCTTCATCGTCTTCAACCGGCTTGTTATGCAATTTGGCTTGGGTTCTGATTCCTTTTCCCCTCTCTCCAAGAAATTCAGCCATATCCACCAAAAGGATATTCTCGTTTTCCATAGGATCGTACCTATAAAAATGAGCACTTGTTCCTTCGCTTATCAGGGCGGAATAAACCTTTCCGTCACTGGCAGCATACAAGCCATCCCACATGACAGGGTCTGTCCCCGGATATTCAACCACCTCAACCATGAGAATATCATTTTCCTGAGAAAAACCAGGTAAAATTCGTATTGTTAACAGCATTACTGTAAAAACCGCCAACCAAATATTTTTGCCAAATGATGCCATTGTTAGGTATTATATAATAAGTGAACATCAACGAAATAAACTATCATTCCTAATTATCAATTGAACAAATATCAAAATGATCTTATCAAAATAAGAATCCCTTGTTACGGCGGCGTCACAATGGTCTCATATAACTAGCTGTTAATCTGATATTTACATTTATTTTATCTGCTTTTTAGTCCTGGAAAGCTTTTGCGGTATATTTCTTGATACCTCAAGGAAATAACCAAAACAAAGATTATGTTCTCAGTAAAATTTTTTCAACTGATATTAATTGCAGGGATTTTTCTTTTTAGCGCCTGTTGGAAACGAAATTTAGGGGAAACCACGGTAAACGCTGCGAGCGACGGGGATTATTCGGAAGTGTGGGATGACCTTGAAGCTGACCTCGTCATAGAGCAGCCCAGCATATGGGACATTACTAAGCGCCACGGCTCTTTTAGTATATTTTCCCGTTTGGTAGAAGTTGTTGAGCTTGAAGAGACATTCATGTCTGACCATCCTATGACTGTATTGGCACCAACAGATGAAGCCTTCAACCAGTTACCTGAGGGCTTGGTAGAACAACTATTAGCCCCGGAAAATAAACCGTTATTAGTAGAGCTGTTGCTCAACCATGTGATTCCTGAAGTATATCTGTCAATTGATTTACTTGATGGGGAGTCAGCCACTACATTAAGCGGATACCAGCTGCCAATTAGCAGAGACAAAGAAATAAAGCTCAGCAATGCCACCGTCACCACCGCCGATATCAGCGCCAGCAATGGGGTGGTCCATGTAATAGATCAGGTAATTACTGGTAAAAAATAAACCCGCAGCAAAGCACCATAGGCACTTTCACTGCGGGCTACAAACTAGTAGATGTAATTATTCTTCTTAATCATTGCATCTGCTACTCTTCTACGGGCTTCTTTAAGGTTAAAAGGCTCGATTTTGGTGTATCGCTTCAACCCCAGCAACATCATTCGAAGCTCATCCCCTTCTGCAAAGGCATAAATGGCTTGTTTCCCGGCAATTTGGGTCTGGTCCAGAGCGTAGTACAGATAGATCCTGGAGAGATCGATTTGATCTAAACATTTATCTTCACCATGTACTCCCACCAATTTCTCGGTACGTAATAAGGAAGATTCCGCTACATAGATTTGGATCAGCATATCTGCCAGGTGCATTAATATCTCCTGCTCATGGCTCAATTTCATCATGAATTTTTGAACTGCCGCCCCAGCGATCATAAGTGTGGCTTTTTTCAGATTTGAGAGTACCTTCTTTTCCTGATACCATTTGACATCTATTCCTCCGTTCCCAAAATCAGGAATGGCCATTAATTCCTTGGCTACCGCCTGAGCAGGTCCCATGATGTCCAGCTCCCCTTTCATTCCCCGTTTTAACATCATGTCCAACACCAGTATTCTATTGATCTCGTTGGTTCCCTCAAAAATTCTATTGATTCGAGCATCACGGTATGCGCGGTCCATGGGCGCCTCCGTGGAATAACCCATGCCACCATATATCTGAACGCCTTCGTCGACCACAAAATCCAGACACTCAGATCCATGTACTTTTAATATGGCACATTCAATGGCAAATTGCTCCACGGATTTCAGCCTGGCCTGAGGAAGGTCAATACCTTCAGCTACCAGTGCGCTATATGCATCATCAATATTTTGTCCTGCCCGATAATGGGCCGCTTCGCTGGCATAGGTATGTGCCGCACATTCAGCCAGTTTGTGCTTAATGGCGCCAAAACTAGAAATTGCTACACCAAATTGATGGCGCTCATTTGAATACTTGACGGCTCTGTCAAGTATGGCTTTGCAGGCTCCTATTGCCGCTGCCCCTAATTTAATTCGACCTATATTTAAAATGTTGACAGCAATTTTAAATCCGTTTTGTCGCTCTGAAAGCATGTTTTCAACCGGCACGTTGCAGTCATTGAAGAATATCTGTCTGGTGGATGAACCCTTTATGCCCATTTTACGCTCTTCCTCGTTCATGGTAATCCCACCAAATTCCCTCTCAATGATAAATGCTGTCAGGTACTTATCATCTTTTATACGGGCGAATACTATTAAAATATCTGCAAATCCCCCATTGGTGATCCACATCTTTTGCCCGTTGATCAAGTAGTGTTTTCCGTCTTCTGTCAGTTCAGCTTTGGTCTTGGCTGCATTGGCGTCGGAACCTGAGTCAGGTTCTGTTAAACAATATGCTGCTTTCCATTCACCGGTTGCCAGCTTGGGCAGGTATTTTGATTTTTGTTCCTCAGTGCCATAGTATAGAATTGGTAAAGTCCCGATCCCAGTGTGGGCAGACATGGCAACCGCAAAAGAATGTCCGGCTCCCAGTACCTCAGCTATCAACATACTGGTATTGAAGTTCATTCCGAACCCCCCAAATCGTTCCGGTACCGATGTCCCAAGCAGACCCAACTCCCCTGCTTTGTCCATCAAGGACGGCATCAATTCAGGGTGTTTCATACTATCAATCTCGTCGAGTTTGGGAAATACCTCCTGATCTAAAAAATCCTGGCAGGATTGTTTGATCATTAGCTGCTCTTCGGTGAAATCATCCGGAATAAAAATTTCTGATGCTTCAGTTTCTTTGATGAGAAACTCTCCACCTTTAATCACATTATTCTTTACTGCCGTACTCATAACTAAAAATTTAAAAAGACTAGTTCAACAATTCATACACCCCGGCAACTCCCTGTCCTCCTCCTACGCAAGCGGTTACCATTCCATATTTTTGACCTCTTCTGCGCAACTCATTAAAAAGTTGTACTGATAGTTTTGCTCCGCTACAGCCCAGTGGATGGCCCAATGCAATGGCCCCACCATTGACATTGACGATTTCAGGGTCCAAGTCCAACTCTTTAATTACTGCCAGTGACTGGGCAGCAAAAGCCTCGTTTAATTCTATTAACTCAATATCCTCCTGCTTCAAACCGGCTTTACCAAGAGCTTTTGGTACCGCGGCCACCGGGCCAATGCCCATAATCCTTGGGTCTACTCCTGCTGCTACATAGCTGATCAGACGAGCTATTGGTTCCAGGTTCAATTCTTTGACTTTTGTTTCAGACATCACAATTACAAATGCTGCTCCATCTGATGTTTGAGAGCTATTCCCAGCGGTCACAGTACCTCCTTGTGAGAAGACAGGCTTTAATTTGGCCAGTGCTTCCAAACTGGTGTCGGGCCTTGGGCCTTCATCGGTGTCAACTACATATTTCTGAGTTTGCTTCTTACCCTGACTATCCAATTTGGTCTCCTCAACCTCAATGGAAACAATCTCTTCCTTAAACTTTCCTTCCTTGATGGCCGCAATGGCCTTCATATGGGAGTTGTAGGAAAACTGGTCCATGTCTTCCCTGGAAACCTGAAAATCTTTGGCAACCTCTTCTGCCGTTAGGCCCATACTGGTATAGTATTGAGGGTGTTCGGTAGCAATTTTATAGTTGAGGGCAGTTTTCCACCCCATCACTGGCACCAGGGACATAGACTCAGTGCCTCCGGCAATGATACAGTCGGACATTCCCGCGTGGATACGGGCACTGGCAATACTGATGGCTTCCAATCCTGAGCCACAGTATCGGTTAACGATCATACCCGGTACTTCAATAGGCAATGACAATAACGAGATCATGCGGCCCATCTGCATTCCCTGTTCAGCTTCAGGAACGGCATTCCCCACAATCAGGTCGTCCACATTATGAGGATCAAGGCCAGGTATGGAAGCCAACAAATATTTTATGACATCGGCTGCCAGGTCATCGGGTCTGGTAAACCGGAATCCTCCCCGTTTGGCTTTTCCTACTGCTGTTCTATAACCTGCTACTATATATGCGTCCATGTTATTAGTTTCTTAAAGGTTTTCCGGTAGTCAGAATACTCTGAATACGTTCCAGTGTTTTCCGTTCACCTGTCAGCGATAAAAATGCTTCTCTTTCCAGATCCAGCAGATACTGTTCAGAGACTTCGGTAGCATAACTTAAATCTCCACCGCACATGATGTATGCTAGTTTTTCTGCGATTTTAGCATCATGTTCAGATATATATTTTCCCATTTTCATGCCTGTGATCCCCGCCAAAAACAGGGCCATTCCCCCTTTACCCTGGACCTTTATGTCATTTCTGGGAATTGGCTGAGTATATCCTGCCTCTGCCAGCGCAAGTACAGTTCTCTTGGCATCTGCTATTTGTCGATCTTTATTTACCGATATCAGATCTTGTGGACGAAGTATGTCCAGATCCATGGCTTCATGGGCAGAGGTGGCAACTTTGGCAGTAGCAATGTTCATAAAGGTATTTTGCAAAGCATTGTACTCCACATCACCGGCTTGCATGCGATCACTTACTCTTAGAGTAAGTTCTTTGGTCCCCCCACCGCCTGGGATCACGCCAGCACCAACTTCCACCAATCCGATATAGGTTTCGGCTGCTGCCTGCACCCTATCACCGTGCATTGATAGTTCGCAACCACCTCCAAGTGTCAATCCATGCGGCGCCACTACTACAGGAATGCTGGAAAAACGTGCTCTGGCTACTGTGTTCTGGAACTGCCGGATCATGAGATCGATCTCCTCGTACTCCTGTTCAATGGCATACATAAACAATATGCCCAGATTCGCACCCGCCGAGAAATTGGCGCCCTGGTTTCCGATAATCAGACCTTGAAAATCTTTCTCAGCAAGAGTGATAGCCTTATTGATACCTTCCATCACCCCCGAGCCCATGGTATTCATCTTAGAATGAAACTCCAGATTCAAAACACCATCACCCAGATCAAACAAAGTGGCCTCAGTATTTTCCCAAATAGTGTTATTAGTCCGGAGGTTGTCCAGTATGATCAGGTCCCCCCTGCCTGGTATCTCCTGGTAAGATTTGCTATTCAGATCATAATATTGGACCGTCCCATGGTTAATCTTGTAAAAGCTTTGGTTCCCTGCTTCCACCATGTCATAAACCCATTGATTTGGCCTATAACCCAACTCTTCCATTTGCGTTAATACCGACTTCACCCCAACCTGGTCCCAGGTTTCAAAGGCCCCTACTTCCCAACCGAAACCCGCGCAAATAGCGTCGTCAATTCGGTACAGCTCATCTGCAATTTCCGGGATGCGATTAGACACATACTGAAACAACCCAAAAAAGCTGTGACGATAAAAATCGCCGGCTTTGTCCTTGCCCGCTAAAAGCACCTTGTACCGTTCTTTTATCTTCTCGATACTTTTTGTCCCCTCCAGGGTAGCAAATTTTGCTTTCGCCTGGGGTTTATATACCATGGTTTTAAGGTCCAGGGTAAGTATCCTGGTTTTTCCCTGGTCATCCTTGGTTTTTTTGTAGAACCCTTGGTTGGTCTTATCACCCAACCAATTGTTTTCTTCCAGCTTTTTAACTACCTCCGGTATTTTAAATACTTCCCGGGCTTCGTCCTCTGTCAGGCCTTCATATAAGTTATTCGCCACCTTTATCAGGGTGTCCAGGCCCACCACATCAGATGTTCGGAAGGTTGCAGACTTTGGTCTTCCAATCACAGGACCGGTTAGTTTGTCAACCTCGTCCACCGTGAGGTCCAGTTCCTGCATGGTCTTCAGGACTTTCATAATGCCATAGATACCCACACGGTTAGCAATAAAAGCCGGGGTGTCCTTGCATAAAACGGTAGTTTTTCCCAGAAAGCGGTCGCCGTAACTCATAAAAAAGTCTATGATTTTCGGATCCGTTTTGGGGGTAGGGATTACCTCCATTAGTTTCAGGTAACGGGGTGGATTAAAGAAATGGGTCCCGCAAAAATGCTTTTGAAAATCATCGCTTCGACCATCCAGCATTAAATGGATTGGTATACCCGAAGTGTTACTGGTAATGAGGGTTCCCGGAGTACGATATTCTTCCACCTGATCAAACACTATCTTTTTTATCTTCAGGTTTTCGACAACCACTTCTATGATCCAATCACAGTGGGCAATCTTTTCCATATCGTCCTCAAAGTTGCCCAACTTCACCAGATCAGCGGCGTGTTTATGATAAAGAGGTGCCGGTTTGGATTTTACTGCGGTGATGAATGAATCGCTAACAATACGGTTCCTAACCTTGGGATGATCCATGGTGAGACCTTTGACCTTCTCATCTTCTGTAAGCTCCCTGGGAACAATATCCAGCAGCAATACCTGTACACCAACATTGGCCAAATGGCAGGCAATGCGGGATCCCATAATACCTGACCCTAGAACAGCTGCTTTATTTATGTTTCGTTTCATACTGTTTATTCAAAGCTACAATTTGACTAATGTTGTTTTCTTCAACAATCTTGTTGATCTGCCGGATGACTACAAAAAATATATCCAGTTCTTCCTGAGGGATCTTGTGGAGCACGTGTTTGTTAAAAGCCATTACCGTTTTATAGGCGATGTCCTTTTTAACCTGCCCCTTGGGGGTTAAGAAAATTCGTACTAATCGTCGGTCCATCGGATCAGCCTGCCTGCTGATCAGACCTTTCTCCTCCATACTTTTGAGCATTCGAACCAGGCTCCTGGATTCCAAGCCGATCAAAGGAGCAATTTTAGTAGCTGGCGTTCCTTCAGTGGAATTAATATTGAGTAAAACAAAGGCTATGGAAGTGGTAATATCATTTTTTAAAGCTTCCTGATTGTACATGCGGTTTATAGCATGCCAGGCTGTTTTTATATTATAATCAACCGTTTCTTCTTTCCTCATTTAAGGCTAACCTATGGCTATTCAAATATACTAAATAATTTATTATGCATGCATACCATTAAATAAAATTATTTCGGGACTGGTCCAACACAACACCGTGTACAAAGGTTAGAGAATTGTATTAAAAAAATTTTGATATCCCTATATTGGCTGGTCAATGAGTCCTACCATCGAAGCAACCAACTATGTAAAAATTTACGGACTTTTTGCAGGACCTTTATGTTTTGCAGCAATGCTATTTATACCAAATCCCCTTCCGATTGAGATCCAAGCCTGGAAAGTAATTGCCGCTGCCACCTGGATGATAATATGGTGGATTTCTGAGGCTGTTCCTATTTTCGCCACTGCCCTAATACCCATGACATTGCTGCCATTGTTGGGCATATTTTCCATCAAAGAGTCCACTGCACCCTATGCCAATCCCATTATTTTCCTGTTTATGGGAGGGTTCCTGATTGCTTTGGCCATGGAAAAATGGAACCTGCATAAACGGATTGCACTTACCTTGATCACCATGACCGGTACAAAGGCTAATGGCATGGTATTGGGATTCATGTTGGCCACTTTTTTTCTAAGTATGTGGATCAGCAATACCGCCACTACCGTGATGATGTTACCTATCGCCATGTCGGTCATATCACTCTTGATACACGAGTTGGGACTGGACCAGGAAGACCGACGGTTCCGTCGCTTTACCCTAAGTCTGTTGTTGGGGATTGCATATTCCGCCAATATCGGGGGGGCGGCTACCATAATAGGCACCCCGCCTAATGTAGTAATGGTAGGCTATTTAAAAGAATTCTACGACTTTGATCTGAATTTTACACATTGGCTGCTGATAGGGTTGCCGATATGTGGTACCCTGCTGGCGCTTACTTATTTTATGCTGGTAAAGTGGATCTATCCCAACAATTTAGGGCATCTAAAAGGTTCTGAACAGGTCATCCAAAGAGAATTAAAAAATTTAGGGCCTATTTCAAAACCTGAAAAAAGGATATTGGGAATATTCATTGGGACTGCGGTGGGATGGATTCTCCTTCAGCCGATAAATAAGCTGCTGGGTGCACCCATATTGAATAATACCATAGTTGCCATGGTTGGAGGCACGCTTATGTTCTTTTTTCCTTTGGACCTGAAAAAAGG
>QIEB01000291.1 GCA_003229495.1 Flammeovirgaceae bacterium | reverse complement strand
TAGCCAAACCAAGTCTTGCTCTTTTTGCCCCATACTTCTTTAAAAAATACTTACGTAACTTTAGTTATGCGCATATTTTTTGCATCGCCTGAAACAAAAATACCTGCGACTTATACGACACAGTACACTGAACTTAACACTAAATTATGAAGGAAGATTTTGCTTTTCTGGATCAAGAGTTTGAGTTTCCGGGGACAGTACAAAATGTTTCTTCACTGGGGTCAGGTCATATTCACGACACCTACCTAGTTACCTGTTCTGATGCCCTTTCCTCAAAATTCGTCTTACAAAAATTCAACCAAAAGGTATTCAAAAACCCGCAAGAAGTAATGAGTAACATTGCTCAGGTATTGGACCATTTAAACAAGGCCAACAGCGATGATACACTGCAATCTTTGCATATTATCAAATCACGAAACGGTGATTTAATATATCAGAATCAGTCCGGGAGTTTTTGGAGGGTTTATAATTTTATTGATCAGTCCGACTCTTTAGATAAGGTTACCCACCCGAATCAGGCCAGGGGGGCTGCCAAAGCTTTTGGCCAGTTCTTTAAACTCGTAAGTGGTTTGAATCCGGGAAATCTGTTTACCACCATTCCTGACTTTCACCATCTCGGAATCCGTTTCCAGCAGCTAAAGAAGGCCGTAGATAAAGATACCGTAGGAAAGGCTGACCATTATAAGAATGAAGTAGAATTCGCTTTGGGTAGAGGACCGCAAGTGGCGGAATATTCAAAACTGATAGATAGCAATCTGATACCAACCCGGGTAACCCATAATGACACCAAAATCAACAACGTCTTGTTCAAACGAGGAACCACCCAGGGCATTTGTGTGGTGGACCTGGATACCATCATGCCAGGGCTACTATTATATGATTTTGGCGACATGGGTCGTACTTTTTGTAACAGTGTGTTGGAAGAAGGCAAAGCTGAAGACGCTTATTTTAGAATTGATATTTTCCAGTCATTGTGCGAAGGCTTTTTTAGCACCATTGACATTCCGTTAGGTAAACCCGAAGTAGAAAGCCTTAAAATCGGTCCCTGGTGGATGACCTATATTATGGGAATCAGGTTCCTTACGGATTTTTTGTCTGGCGATGTTTATTATAAGATCGATTATGCCCGTCAGAATCTGGACCGGGCTCGCAACCAATTTAATTTAGTTGCGGATATAGAAAGAAAACAGCGAGAGATAGGAGAAATTTTGGATGACAGTATTAAAAAATTTGTTCATTCATAGAGGTCGTTATTATCCAGTGACGCCAATTGTATAAAGAATCTAGCTATTTCCTGGGCAGATTCTTCCAGGTATCGTTTCCCTTTTTCTGCAGCAGCCTGTGACGGGTTGCCTACACCGGTGTCTTCGGTAACCTGAGTCCATGCCCTTTGGGCGGTAACCCATCCCTTTTTGAGACCTTCCATTCTAAATTGTCGGGCGGCACCGCTGCCGGCTTCTGAAAGGTCTAACACCAATTCTGGGGCAATATGCATGACACAACTAGTTTCCATTTCACCAGCATGGTCACCCGGTTCGTGAAATATTGTGTTTTGATCTGAGGCCTGATACCAATTGGCACTACAAACAAACACTTCTGGATAGTGCACCGACAACTCACGGATCATTGCCTTAAAATTGTTACCGCCGTGCCCATTCAATATAACCAATTTATCAATATCATGTGTTGTCAAAACCTGGATCAAGTCCATTAACAAGCCAAGCTGGGTAGTCGGATTCATATTTAAGCATAATGGAATATCCATCTGACCACTGTTTACACCAAATGGGACAGTAGGTAAAACAATAACCTTGGCCCCTTCTTCCCATGCTATCTCAGCTGATCTTGCGGAAATATAGTCGCACTGTATGTTGTCAGTGGCATATGGCAAATGGTAATTGTGTGCTTCGGTAGCACCCCAGGGTAGCACCGCCAGTTGGTACCGCTGCGATTTAACATCCCGCCAGTTGGTTTCTGCGAGAATATAAGGTCGTCCAGGCATTTTTTTAGGGGGTTTGATGAGTGATAAAAGTAAAGAGAAATTGTTTAAAGGGCAAAGAGCTGGGGCATGGGGCTAGGATTGTAGCCTTCCATAAAAATTGGACAGTTCAAAAAAACAAATTCGTAACTTAAACTGTCATTATGAAAGGAATCAAACTAACAATACATTTAATTTCTACTATACTTCTTTAGCCCCTAATATAAATAAAACGATGGATCAATTAAATGTGCGCAAATCAACTATTAACAAAGCTTATGGCTACAGAACCAGGCTTTTCATCTATTCTGTGCTAGCGTTCATCCTGAGTCAAATGGGATGCACAGATAAGAAAACCAATTTCATCCATTCAAAAACGCCATCCCTCTCAGATAAAATCTATTTTTATACAGACCCTAATAAAAAAAGCGAAGATCCTGAAGAAATTCTCACCTATGGCCTGTTTATTAACGCTCCCTGGGAGAAAGGAGGTTTCTTATACCTTAATTTTCCAGAGCATCTGGAGTACAATCCGGTAGGAAATACCATCCTGCGTCACTACGACAGTATTCCCAATCCTTGGGTCATTTCACCGGATGGGAAACAAGCATCGTTTAGGGTTGAAAGCCTGGCACTAAAAGATGTTTATGTGGAATCATTTGCGCGTGTGATGGATGACTGGGATTTTCCATTTGATGCTCAGGGAGTATATGTGGCAATGAGCATCATCAATCATGGGTCAAAAACCTTGCCTGTAATACGTCCCTTGGTTTGCAATCAGTTCAGGGATCTGACTGGGTTTCCGCAAAAGCATCATGATTTTCAACACAATCACATCCTGATCAATGACCGGATCACTGCCCTGGCAGAACTACCTACAGAAAATATCAACACAACTTTTAAAGGCTGTGTGGTAAAAGGCTGCCCTCAAAGGGATACACGGGCGGAAAAAAACGGAGGATTGATCAAACAGGACATGGATCTGGCTTTATCCATAGTTACCTCTATGGACTATGAGCGAAAAGTGATTTTTTGGTGGACACCTGGAAAAAGTATGATCGCCAATACATTCATTCCTTGCATCCATGCAGATCCCTATTTCGGCACCTTAAAACCTGATGAAGAAGCCTATGCTGAAGGCTTGATTCTTTTTACGGAAGGAGATATTGAGCCCATTGTGAAATACTTGAAGGAAAAGGAAAAATCCTGACGGCTGGTATAAGTTTGGCAAAACAAATATTAATTAAACAACCCACCATAAGTTCATATCGATGAAAAAGCAAATAGTTATTTTTTCCTTAATCAGTTTCCTGACCTGCATCACGTGGGAAGTTTTTGCACAAAAAACTATCTATGTCAGACCCATTGAGATAGATGATGTGTTGGTCAATCCCGGAATGGGCTTTACCACCTTTCAGCGATTTAATGGTGATGAATTAAATGAGGGCATAGGTTGGACAGAAGGCCTTCCTATGGAATATCAGGATTTTGATGGCGACTTAGAAAACAAAGACCACCCAATGACCTCCATTGCCTATTTCAGAGTTTATTGGAAATATATGGAGCCGAAATCGCAACAATATAACTGGGCTATGATCGCCAAAGCGTTGAAAACAGCTCATGAACGACAACAAACACTCATACTCCGTATTGCCCCTTATGGTACCGGACCGGATAGGGATGTTCCGGCTTGGTACCGGACCATGGTTGGAGATAAAGATGAATGGTTGCCCGAAGGGAAAAAAGGTTGGCGGGTTGATGCTGAAGATCCCAGATATGCTCAGCATTTCGGGAAGATAATCTCAGAGCTGGGAAAACGATACGACGGGCATCCAGACTTAGAGGCTGTTGACCTTTCCATTGTTGGATTTTGGGGAGAAGGCCGTGGTTCAGCAATACTAACCCCAAAGACTCGGGCAGCTCTTGTAAATGCTTATACTGACCATTTCAAAGAGACACCACTTATTATGTTAATGACGGATGAAAAAACTAATAAATACGTATTGTCACAGGCCAATGCAGGTTGGCGGGTTGATTGTATAGGTGATCTTGGATTTTGGGCAGACGAACAGGATGGTTGGACGCATATGTACCGATACTACCCTCAGGGAATTATCAATTTTGGAATGCAAAATGTCTGGAAAACTGCACCGATAAGTCTTGAAATTTGCGGAACAATGAAAAGCTGGAAACAGGAACAGGGATACACTGCAAAAGATGTGGATTATATTATTGATGAAACTTTAAAATGGCACATATCATCTTTCAATGCCAAATCTTCCCCTGTACCACCCGAATGGCAGCCGCAGATAAACCGATGGTTAAAAAAAATGGGATATCGTTTTGTACTCCGTAATTTCTCATTTCCTGAATTTGTAAAGCCCAATGAAAAGCTTTCTTTCAAATCATGGTGGGAAAACAAAGGTGTAGCCCCTTGTTACAAAAACTATAAGCTGGCCATTCGGTTCAAAAACAAAAACAATACTAAAGTTATGATCACCGACGCTGTCATCAACACTTGGCTTCCTGGTGACAACATCTATGATGGTTCAATATTTGTACCCATCGATATGCCAACTGGAGACTATGAAATACAGGTCGGTATTGTAGAAAGACAATCGCATGAACCTAAAATAAATTTAGCTATTGAAGGAAAGGACGCTGAAGGATGGTACACAATCGGTAAGATTTCCGTCAAAGAATAGTGTCTGGAGAAAAATAATCTTAATTAATATCTAATAAAATAAAATTACAGGTAGCATTAACTCCGGTTATTGTCACAGTCCATAGCGATGAATAAAACAGATAAAGGTAATGAATAGATCTCATATTGATCTGTCACCTTACTCATTTGAACGATTTTGACATAACCAAAAAAAATGAAAATGAAAAACAACGCAATATCATTATATACAGCCGCTTTAATCCTATTAGGAATATCATTTCCATACCATTGCAAGGCTTCAGATCTTTCCAACATTGGTCTCCATGTAATACCCTACCCACAACAAGTAGAACTAGGAGGGAATAACTTTGCATTAACTAGCCCGGTTAATATCGTGGTCGATAAGAATGCTACTCAGGTAGACCTGCAAACCGCGGAGCTGTTGAAGATAAGGCTGCATGAACTGTGGGGTATACAAGCTGTTATTGGAGAATACCATAGAAGTAGCAACGTCATTCTGAATAGAAAAGGAACCTCCAGGCCTATAGGAGAGCAGGGCTACATAATAACAACGGATAGTAATGCTTTGACAATAAATGCAAATGGGGAAGATGGTCTTTTCTATGGAGTTCAGACACTTTTCCAGTTGATCAAAAAAGCAAGAGGAATAGTTTACGTTCCGGGAATGAAAATTACAGATTGGCCTGATGTGGAGATTAGAGCCGCTCACTACGATACCAAACATCACCAGGACAGGGGCAGCTATGTGAAGAGTTTTATCAGGGATCTGGCCAAATACAAAATCAACATGCTGGTATGGGAATGGGAAGACAAATTTGCTTATAAGAGTCACCCCGAAATAGGCGCTCCGGGAGCTTTCACTATGGAAGAGATGCAGGCATTTACCAGATATGCCAGGGAATATCATGTAGAGTTGGTGCCATTGGTTCAAGGATTAGGGCATGTGAGTTTTATTTTGAAATGGCCGCAATACAAGGACCTACGAGAAGTTGAGAATTCTGATTGGGAATTTTGCCCGCTGGAAGATGGCACCTATAACCTGTTGTTTGACCTATGGGATGAGGCAATAGAAGCTACTCCAGGATCAAAGTATATCCATATTGGCTCCGATGAGACATATGAATTGGGGGTATGTAGTAAATGCCAAGCAAGTGCAAACGAAGTTGGCAATAGTGGGCTGTATCACTCATTTGCCAGCAGAAGCGCCGAACATCTTAAAAAGTCCCGAAAAGTAATGCTATGGGAAAGACCTATGGGTTGGGAGAAAAACAAATCGCCGATAAAAGGCATTAAACCTAATACAGACATGGTTCTTACGGAAAGCTATAGTTATATAACTCCGGATTTTAGATATGCAAAAGAGGCAAAGTCAATGGGATTTGAAGTATTTATATATGACCCAAATCCAGGAATAGAACCATTATTTCTGCCATATCATTTCAGAAAGCGCAGGGGCAAAAAGGTATCAGGGAGCTTAAAAAACTCATATGATTTACTCTCTACGGGATCCAAGTCACAGGTTTTTGATGGTATGATCAACACCTCGTGGGATGATTCGGGGCTTCACAACCAGATGTGGATGTTAAGTTTTATCGCTTCTGCACAATACTCATGGAATGGAGCGGCGCCAAGCCCGGATGAATTGGAAGATTCATTTTTTGCCAGCTATTATGGAAATGAAGTAGTTGACATGAAAGAGCTCTACGAGTTGTTGAATGAAGGAGCCTACTATTTTGCTGAAACCTTTGAGCGAAATGTATGGCATCATGGAATAATCGGTAAAACGCATTTACCAGATTTACCAAGAGGACAATATATAGAATATGACCGGTATTGGAATAGAGAATATGATGACATGGTCATTCGATCCGGAATGCAAAGCAAGAAGATGATACTGGCGCTTCAAATAATTGAGACCAATAAAAATCTGGCTAAACATAACCATTACGATTTTGAACTTTACCGGTCTATTGCGGAATTAATTGATCATACTTGTCATACTTACCTGGACTTGTCAAATTTGGAACGGACAATAACTGAAGCTCACAAAAATGCCTTTTCAAACAGACAAGCTGCATACAACAGTTTATTAAAGGCCGAAGAAATTATTGAGCATAGCCTGTCCAGAAGAGATAGTGTTTTCAATAAATTTGTGGCCACATGGGAGAAAACCAGACTGCCCAAGGGGCTGTCCACGTCAGAAAAGCGATACTTTTATAAAATGGATCGTTCCCGTCATTTTGCCAACCGTACCGCAGACATGAGTTATTTAATTTATGATGAGCAGCTACTGGACATGGAAGGCTATCTGGATCGCCTAAGAGAGTATAGGGAATCATTTCAGCTTGAGTATTGATGTACATTCAGATTTAACAAATGTTGAAAATGACCACTTATGAGAGTTACACTCAACAAACCATGAAAATCTTAATCATATTATTTCTACCATTAATATTTTTATCCTGTATGAAACAGCCGGTATATTATTCCATGGACGACTTTGAAGAAGTTGATAAAATTGACGTACATATTCACGTGGCCACGGATAGGGATACCTTTGTAGAACAGGCAAGAAAGGACAATTTCAGACTACTTAATATTGTGGTTGATATTTCCAATACACAGAAGGAAATTGTAGAGGAATACAATTATCGTTTGGACATAAAAGGAAGACATCCCGAAGATTTTGAATTTGCCACCTCCTTTTCAATTAAAGATTGGGACAACCCTGATTGGGTGAGCAGTACGCTCGATTGGCTGGATAAAGGAATTAATGAAGGAGCTGTCGCAGTGAAGGTGTGGAAGAACATCGGGATGGTTTTCAGGGATAAAAATGGAGCACTGGTCATGATTGATGATCCTAAATTGGATACTATTTTTAATATGCTGACCAGCAGAAAAATCACATTGATTGGGCATCTTGGCGAGCCGAAAAACTGTTGGTTGCCGATTGGAGAAATGACCACCAATAACGACAAAGGCTATTTTAAAGATAATCCGCAATATCACATGTATAAACATCCAGATTTACCGTCTTACGACGAACAAGTAGCAGCCAGGGATAGGATGTTGGAGAAAAATCCTGATTTGATCTTTATGGGCGCTCATTTAGGAAGTCTGGAATGGAGTGTTGATGAATTGGCAAAGCGGCTGGATAAGTTCCCCAACATGTCAGTTGATATGGCCGCCAGAATAGGACAAGTGTTTTATCAGACAAAGGAAGATCGGAAGAAAGTAAGAGCCTTTCTTATAAAATACCAGGATCGTTTGCTCTATGCAACAGATATGGGAGACAATGGTAAGATGGATGTAATAGACAAGCAAAGTGAAATGCACAATACCTGGATTCGCGATTGGGAGTTTTTGGTTACAGACAATATAATGACAAGTGATCTTTTAACGGGTGAATTTCAGGGCTTACATCTTCCGCGAGAAGTGATAGATAGGATCTATTCAAAAAATGCCAGAAAGTGGCTAAAGATGTTTCCTGATGATAAGAGGAAGAATAAGGCAATATTGAATTGACGAGATCAAGTAAAATGAAAAATAAATTAAAATTTGCCTGCCTTATGGCCCTGTGCTGTGAATTCTCGTACTCACAGCCATTCGACTATTCTGTAACCTCTAATTTTGACCAGTCCAATAACATCCGTCAATATTTATGTAAGATAGCCAGTGATATAACGGACAATTCACTAACAGATGTCAATAATCTTCAGGAATGGGAGGCGATACGGGATCAGCGTTACCAGGAGTTTTTAGAAATGATGGGGCTTTCGGATAAGCCAATTAGAGGTGAACGATTACCACCGAAAGTGACAAAAACATCACTATCAGGCGCACGCTAAAAATTTTGCCCAGAATGGTTTTGTTTGTCTGATCATTGAGACCATACAAAGAGGAGAAGTGAAAGGAGAGCATCCGGGAACCCTATCCCAAGGTTGGTATCAATGGTATAGCCGGGGATACAATCCAGGAGGTGTGGAAATTTGGAACGGTATACGGGGGATTGACCTCTTATGTCAACTGCCAGAAGTAGATAAAGATCAAATTGGCGTTACCGGTATTTCGGGCGGCGGTTCGCAGAGCTGGTATTTACCTGCAGCAGATACGCGTATAAAAGCGGCGGCGGCAGTAGCGGGCGCCGGGTCATTGGAAGGGCAAATATCTCAGCGTACCATCGATGAACACTGTGATTGTATGATGCCAATTAATACCTACCTCATTGATTTTTCAGATATCGGAGCCCTGATTGCTCCCAGGTCATTCATGATAGCCCAACCCTCAAGGGATGGCTATTATTCCATAGAAGCAGTTCATGCCCTTTACGATAAATTAAAACCTGTTTATTCCTACTATGGGAAATCGCAAAACTTAATTATGGCAAATGCCCCCGGTGGACATAGTTATGGAGCAAATGAAGAATTACGCCCCAGCATACTGTCATTCTTTATGAAAGAATTGATGGGAAAGGATATATCACCGGATGATGTAGGCCTTATTGATATTTCTAAAGAACTGTCCAATGAAGAACTAATTGCCTATGTGAATGGACCTCCTGCGGATGACCGGACAGTTACCATTCAGGACTCGTTTGTAAAATTAGCGCATCCTCCAGAAATTAAAAGTATTAATCAATTGGACATATATAGAAAACAGGTGGTAGATTTCCTTAGGAAAAGAACATTTCATGCCTTCCCAAAAGAGCCTGTTCCCCTGGATATACGATTGGATTTTCGAACAAATAATTTTTCAAAGTACGGAAGGCAGACTTATAGCTTTGTTTCTGAAGATGGTTGGAGGCTAAAATTTTATCTTCAAAGAAGTCAATCACCTGATAAACTCCAGCCTCTTTTGTTGGTACTAAAAAATCCTGATGAAGAAAGTTGGGCTTCTGCATCGCTAACTTCGGGGGTAAGGGACAAAATGAATGTTGCCTTTTTTGAAGCCCGGGGAATTGGAGAAACAGGTTGGGCTACTTCCCTGCAGAGCCACATTCGTAGATCATCTGCCTGGACTGGACGTACGGTGGCCTCAATGCGGGTTTACGATGTGCTCAGATGTCTTCAAGCATTGCGAAAAATACCCGGAATTGACCCGAATAATATCCACATAATTGCACAGGGAGAAATGTCCGCAATAGCCCCGTATGCCAGCTTGCTTGACGGAAATATAAAGGTGCTTATGATTAAAAATCCACCGGCTACTCAAGATGTTGCAAGTTCGCCAAATGGAAGAGGTGAGGCAATTGAGATGCTCAACTGTTTGCGCATAACTGATTTGGCACAAGTGACAGGGCTGATGTTTCCCAATGAACTTGTAGCAATAGGTGACTTACCAAATACCTATAAATGGACGGAGGACCTTTACAGGGATTTACATAAGCCAGAGGCATTTAAAAAAGTTCAGAAATTATCGGCATGGTTCCCTAAATAAAATGAACCCTGTGGAGTTTGAATTCCTACATTAAGACATTGAAAAACACTGAAAAACCCGTATATAAAATAAATTACTAACTAGAAAAAGGGCAACCATATTCAGGCATGCTCATCCTTAACACTCAAAACAACTAGTAATATATAACTTCGCATTGAGGAACTGCTATCTTGAAATTTTCCACCTCACGCAGGTTAATTTTAGTATTGTAACATTTCAAGGATCGTAATCCTCGCAGCCCATGAATAGGTTTCAGGTTTTTTACACCAGTATTATTGCACTCCAGCGTTCTTAAATTTATCATGCTCTTTAGAGGTTTGAGATCTTTAACGGGGGTGCCTGATAAAACAAGCTCTGTTAGTCCAGTTAAATTTACTAGCGGTTCCAGGTCATCAACTAATGTGTTCTCAAAGTTCAGATTTTTTAATTTTCGCAACTGAGCAATAGGCTCCAGATTGGCAATTGGGCTGTGCGAACATTTTAGTGATTCTAAAGTTCCAATACTTC